>JBKECH010000038.1:0-8904 GCA_047974415.1 Bacteroidales bacterium
CTACTGTTTTATACTGCCAGTATGGAAAGATGTCGAGCTTAGACATGAGCCTGTAATAGTTGGATGAGCTTTCGGCAGTTAGCAGAGCTGTTTCGTACTCTGCCTGCAACCACGTTTTATTGAACTTGGTGTCGAGCTGCTCGGCTTTTCTTACGAAGTCGGAAAAGCTCTTTGCCTCTCTAAACATCTTGTTCAGTTCTTGACACTGAGCGAGGGTTTTGGAAGCCGAAAAACGAAATATATTAGCCTCCATCATGGTTTGGGCAACTTCGTCTTCAACACCGTATTCAAAGCTCATGTCGAATAGCTTCACGGACTTGTTGCTCCATCCGGCTCTGAATGCATCTATCAGTTTTGAGTAAGTGAACTCAAAAAGCTCGGGTGAAAAGTCTATGTTTTCAGCTGCTACATCTTTGAGTAGAGCTGAATAGTCAAAACCACTTGTAAGGTTCAGAGCTTCACTCGTGAGGAGATTGCCACTTATTGCCCGCCTCCTGCGGGCTGGAACGAAAAAATTGAGAAGACGGTCAAATAATTTCTCTTGCTTGTCGTTATCCTCTTTTGGCTTTGGCTCACCCTTAGGTTCAGTCTCTGTCTTAGCTTGCTTTGGCTTTGTGCTTTTCGGCTTTGGTATGCCGTATGTTTCATACCAATAGCTGTCATCTATGCTAACAATACTACTTAGCTTTGTATCAATGTTAATACGGTCTTTAAGACTTATGTTTTCGCCTTTTTCAGGGAAGTTAAACGAGCCATCGGCAACGGGAAAACCACGTTGTTCAAGAAAGGGTTTAATGTATTTATTAAGAAAAGACTGCACAAACTTTCTATCGTCCTCGTGTTTAGCTTTCTGTACTTCCATATGTATTTCACCAAGACTTCTTGCACCCTTATCGCCCTGTATTGTTGTCAGTGTCTGACCGAGCACTGTTACAAGTATCTCCTCGTCGCAGGCTTTTTTGAGTTTGTCGTAAACTTCTCCGTTGGAATTTGAATTGTTGGGAATGAACTCCATTTCGGAGGACTTGGGAATAACGGCATAGGGTGCGCTCCCCGAATTGTCAAGGGTGTAATCAAGTTGCTGTTTGGTTTCGGGGTCGTTACTGTCGTATTTTGCCAGTCTGAAAGGCATGCCAAAAAGCTCACAGAACTGTGCCCAGTCGCCAAAATTTCCACGTTTATATATTACGAATGGGCAGGCTTTTAAGATGATACCAAAGTCTTCTCGCCCTTTTGTGCGCTTCTTGCGAATTTCGACAAAGAAAGGGTCATCGCCGTAGTGATAGCCCTGCATATCGTTCTCTGAAAACTTGGCAAGTTTATTCTTGACGTCAATATGAGTCCGCGGCCATGAGAATACTTCAAACTCCCCTTTCTTGTTAAAGCTGAGTTCCAGCAATGTAACACCCCAGTATCTTGCGTTCATAATCTCCTCCATGAGGTACTTCCACTCAGGTTCTTCCATAAGATTTTTCACCTGTTCAACTTGTTCGCCTTTATGGTTTGTGAAAATCAAATCGGCATTGGTGATTGCCAATGTACGCTTGTCCAGTGCATCGCTGAGCTTTCCGTCTAGCAATACGTCTTCGTACAGGTCATATAGCTTTTTGCGATTGTTGGCATCGGCTAATTTCAGACTACTGCGCCAGTCGGCGATGTCTTGCGCCTGTCGGCGGAGTTGTTGTACTGTTACCTCTATGATTTTAGGCACTTGTGCTTTTGTGCGTTTTACTGTTGCCATGATTAAAAATGATTTTGTCGTTTTGGATTAGAACCTGATAAAACTGCTCCGGAGTCGGGTTTGCCATCGCCGTCGGTGTCTGTTTCCAGCTTAGGTAAGTCGGGGACTACATCGCCTTTTTGTACTCCCTTTAGCCATTCTACTGCCCTTTTGTATCTGGCTTCCCGAGCTTCATAGTCGGTAGCAGGGTTGGCAAGGTTGATGAAATGCCACACTGCTATATCTTTTACAAATATCAGAAGCAGCGCATTGCGCCGTCTGCCTGTTGCTTTAAAAATCGTATCAATATCATAGGCTGACAGATAGCCTTTAGCCTCGGCAATAGCACCGTCGATGGCAGATGTAAGGATGGTCTTGTCCTCTCTGCTGATATTGTCTACTTGTTCGCTGTACAGGTGAGTTGTGATGTCTGTTGATGTTATGAAAGCCATTGTCTTTGTTGTTTTTTGTGAGCATTAAGAAACTCTATTGCAAAATCGGAATAGCCTGCAAGGTTAGAATAGAAGCGTATATGGGCTAGTTTGCCCATGTTGACGTTTTTGTTAAACACATTCTGCCTTTTCAGGCGTTTTACCTCATACTTATTTAGTACTTGGTATTTGCCTTTAATGAAGTAGACATTGTACTGCAAGCCCGTTTTTCTGGCTTTCTTGTTTGCTTTCTTAGCGGCTCTTTTGAGTGCTGATGGTCTGCCTCTGTATTTCTTGTAAGCAAGCAGGAACGACCAGATTAATCTTTGTATCATACTAATATCGTTTTTTGTTATTATTTCCGGCTTTGCCGAATATTACAGACTCCGAAATGGGTTCATTTGAAATGTTGTAGTTAAGTAGCCATACTGCCCCCTCAACCGTGTCGGGACCGTCGGCAGGGAACTTCATAGTATTAGATAGCATCAGGAACTGCTCTTCTAGCCTTTGCATGTGAGGGTTTCCTTTTTCGTTTTCGTTGAAAATAAGATTACCCTCACGGTTTAGCTCTTGTAGAGTCCCGACAATACGCAGGTACTTGTCGGGCTTTTTGCGAGCATCGGGAGCAATGCTCAAATGATAACCTTTCTTGTCTCCAACTTTCTTTTGAGCAGGCTTTAGAACCTGTTCAAAGAAGGGGTCTTGAAGGTTGTTGTTTTCTATGTAGAAGAAAGGTTGAGTTTTGCCTTTCACCTGCTCGTTGGCACTGTAAAACCATTCTATAAAAGCTGTATTATTAGCTTGTTGTAGCCAGCCTGTGTATATGTAATATTTGTCATCCTTTTTACCGACAATGAAAACAGCCTTCATGCTATTCTTCTTTGTTTCGTTGTTGGATGGTGAGGGGTCACCGTATATACAGACGCTTTTTAATGTTCGGAGCTTTGGAACTTTGCCCCAGTGCATTTCTTTAAATACGCCTCCGGAAACAACAGGATTGTTAAAACACTCCTTCATTGCAGATGCCTGCGTTACACCTCTGAGTACTTTGTCTATCAGTTCTTCGGTGTTCTTGTTAGCCCATACGGACGTACCATGATTAAAATCGTTTATGGGGTCGTGCTTGCGGATATTGACCATACGTAGGTTTATAATATCCCAGTTGCCACCTCTGGGCTTTTCGCTTGCCAGTTGTTTGGCTCTTTCTCCGGCACGAGTGATACAGCAGTCCTTAGCTATTATATTGCCTGCCCATACTACTAGCAAAGGCTCAGACATAGACCTCGTGAAATATAAGGCTTGCTCAAACCACTCCCACTTCTTTTTTATAATGTCAGGATTACGACATTCTTCGTCAGTGTCGAAGTCGTCGAGGATGATACCGTCGGGACGCACCTCTTCATTTTTCACACCACGAGGTGACTGCCTTGCGCCGAGAGCCAAAAAAGCGACATCGCCGGAGCTTATAAACTCTTCTTCTGTCCATTTCCTGCCGATTTGGTTGCCATAGTAGTGTTTTATGCGTTGATTGGCTTGAAGATTGGCACGATAAGGCGCAAGAAGTTTAATTGCTGCATCCTCTGTGGATGAAGAAAGTATCCAGTTTCTTTTTCGTCCGGTGAGCGATAGATATAACACACACATCATAACAATTGTAGACTTTGCCAATTCCCTAGACCATGACAGCACCTCGTACCAGTCGGGATTGTCAGTCATGCGTTTTATTGCCTTTTCTTGAAACTTGGCAAACTCGTAGGTTGCGTAGTTCGGGAACATGTGATACATCCATTCGATGGGCTTATCCTCTAATTCCAAGCGTTTCTTTTCACGCTCTGAAAAAGGGATGTCGTCCTCAATGGCTGTAGCTTTTGAGATGTTCTTTAAGGTGTCCTGCCACCTTTCGAGAGCCTCTTTTTCGGCTGCTGTATATCTCCTATATGCCATTACTTTTTAAGCATTTCGTTGATGAATACATTCAGTACTTGTGCAATTTTTTGAGCTTCCTGCAAATCAATCTTTTTATACCAGCTTAGAAACCTCTCTGCAACGCTGATTACATCTGTTATACCGACATCTGTCTCCAACTTATCGATGGAGGACGTGAGCTTAGCAATATTGTCGGAGTCGGAAGGAGTCGGGAACTTGTTTTCTCTTGACTTTATATCCTCATTGAGGTTTGCAAGGTGCATATACAAGTTGCGGAGCTGCTCTTGTTTGGTAGCAACAATTGAGGCAGTGAGCATCTTCCAATTTCCCTGCTTATACCACCTGTTCATAGTTTGCAGACTTGTCCCTACTTTTTCGGCAGCTTCTTTTTGCGTGTAGCCATGTCTTGTTATAAGGAGCTGTGCCCATTCTTTTTTGTCGCTGTTCTTCATAGTCTTATATATTTATTCAAATTCAAAAGTATTGGAACAGACTATAGAAGACTAAAAACATTATCACGGTGAGGACAATCGTTATCATGGTGATAACAATCATTATCACGGTGATAAAGAAAGTTGCCTGTTGTTTCCCAACTCCCAATCTTTGCCTCAGACATTTAAAAAAGGACAGAAATGACAACAAAGAGAACCGTGATAATATCAACAGAGAATGTAAACTCCTATGGGTTCTGGACATTGACGGAGGGTATTGACACAAGTCAGTTTGAGAGAAATCCGATTTTGCTGTGGATGCACAATCGCCCATGGCGTGGCACAAAGGATGAAGTGCTTGCACTAGGTACGGTTGCCAATCTACGTAAGGAAGACAACAAACTGCTTGGCGACTTGGTGTTTGATGAGAAGGATGATTTTGCCAAAGAGCTTGCCCGTAAGTGGGATGCGGGAGTCTATAAGATGGTATCACCAGGCTTAATTGCTCTGGAGACATCAAATTCTTCCAATCTGATTAAACAGGGACAGCGACGGGAAACAGTAATAAAGTCGAAGCTTGTCGAATTATCAATAGTTGATATAGGTTCTAACGATGATGCATTGTCGCTTGCAGTGGCTCTATACGATGACACGGGCATGATAAAGCTACAAACGGGAGCAGACTGTCCCATTAAGCTACTGGATACAAATTCAAATAATAATTATATGAGCAAAGAAGTGCTAACACTGGCTGATGGAAGACAATTTACGTCGGCGGATGTTCTTACTCTCGTGAATGAGGGTAATGCAAAAGACAAGGCTATTACGGAACTGAATGCGAAGGTGGATAGTCTTGAAAAGAAGAACGGCGAGTTCAGAGACGCTGAGGCAAAGCGCCTTCATCAACTGTCGGTACAGATTGTTGACGCAGGTATTAAGAGTGGCAAGATTAATACAGATGCCGACAACAGTCTTAGGGATAAATGGATTGATATGTTTGATAAGGACTTTGAGTCTACGAAACTGGCTTGGGACTCAATACCTGAGCGCAAGCCTGTACACAGCAACATTGAAGACGGCGAAGGAACGAGCGAACGTGATGAGCTTGCAAAATTGAGTTGGGACGAAATCGACCGCTCCGGAAAGCAAGGTGTGCTGAAAGAGAAGTACAATGACTTGTATGTTCTCAAGTTTGAAGAAAGATTTGGAGTTAAACCATCAAATAAGTAAGGCGATGTATATAAGAGACAACAGAGACGGAACGACGCAGTCGTTTAATTTCATTGCTCCCGAGGGGGCAGAAAAGAGCATGAACGAGGTACTATTTCCCACAGCTGACGTAAAAACGCTTACGGGCGAGAGTGAAATAGAAGTAAAAGCAATGCAGACCTTTGTTCAAAAAGAGGACATAGTTAAGGATTTAACGCTGGAGGTAAGCGTACATGAACAAGTTACTCCGGGGGCAAAGGTGCATCTTAAGTTGACTGCCGACCAAACAAGCCGGACAATAACATTGACCGGAGCAGTTGAGGACGAAATTACCGTTGCTGCAAGTGCTACAGTGTGCAGAGAGTATGTGTATGACGGCGTAGACTTATTGCCTACAAACTCCTAGTTAGACGAATATTAATATCTAAAACAATAAGTAAGATGAAACTTTCACTTAGAAAAACAATGTTGTCGCTGATGATGGCGATAATTGCAGTAACAGCTTTTGGAGCTGTAGGAGTTCCTGTTTTGCCTGCTTTGGCGGTTGGCTTGGGAGCATCATTTGTGCCGATGCCCGGCGGAGTACTGAAAGCAGGGATACAGAAAGAAATATGGATAGACGACATTGTCGGCAATCTGTTTAAGAGTAATCCGCATTTGGCTTATGCCATGAATGCCGACAGCTTCGTGTTGGCAGGTAAAGTGGTTCATATTCCGAATGCCGGCAGTAAGCCACGAGTTGTACGAAACCGAAAAAGCTATCCTGCTACGGTGGTACATAGAAATGATACCGACATCACTTTTGCACTGGATGAATTTACCTCCGACCCTATTAAAATATCGAATGCAGAAAAATACGAGGAATCTCCACAAAAACGGCAATCGGTGATTGGAGAGCAAAGTAATTCATTGAGTGAAGAGGTTGGCGACTGGTTCTTTTATTACTGGGCACAAAATATGGGAATAGACAATATTCATTTCACAACAGGAGGTGCTACATCTGCACACACAGAAGGAGCGACAGGAAACAGAAAAGCTGTAACAGTAAAAGATGTTAAAGCGATGCAGAAGCACATGAACAAGATGGGAATACCTGCTGCAGGTAGAGTAGCGCATCTTGATGCTGACATGTACGATCAATTTACAGATAGCCTATCCATAACACAGGAACGAGACTTTTCCAAATATCTTGATGCTGAGAAAGGTATTGTAGGGCGTTTGTTCGGTTTTACATTTTTAGAGCCACGACCTTCAATATTGTCGCTTAACAGTTCGGGAGTAGTTAAAGAACCTGATGCTAAAGGGGCGACAGGCGACCTTGCAGCATCATTGTTTTGGCAACAAGACCAAGTTCTGCGAGCATTGGGCAACAACGAGTTCTTTGAGACCGAAAACGATGCAACACACTACGGAGACATCTACTCGGCTTTAGTACGTGCAGGTGGACGAGCAAAACGAGCAGACAGCAAGGGAGTGCTAATACTTGCAGGCGACGCATCGTAAAAATAGACCGCTATGAGCTTTATAGAAGCATATAATATAACAATGGGTCATGAGGGGGTGTATGACAATAACCCTCTCGACCGTGGCGGTGAGACTTACAAGGGTATTGCACGAAAGTTTCACCCTAACTGGGAAGGCTGGGCAGAGGTAGACAAGATTAAGGGCAAAGAGACAAGCAGGGCTAAGATAAGCAAGCTCTTGAATGCACAGGCAGATTTAGACGTTCAGGTTCAAGGCTTTTACAAGCGTGAATTTTGGGACAAACTGATGCTTGACAATATAGGCGAAAACGAGGTGACAACAGAGCTGTTTGAGCAGGCAGTTAATCAGGGAGTAGCAACGGCATCAAGGCATTTGCAACATGCTCTCAACCTTCTTAACCGCTCTGGCAAGGATTGGCTTGATATAGATGAGGACGGCAAGGTAGGCAAAAAGACTATCAAGGCTTATGATGCATATATGGCAACGGCAAGCAAGCTAAAGAGAGACAAAGGCAGGCTTGTAAAAACACTTGTAAAGGTGCTTAACGCCTTGCAATTCGACAGGTATAGAGATATATGCGATAGAGCGACAAGTCAAGAGGTGTTCTTGTATGGATGGATGAACAGAGTGTAAATAGGACTTGCGGATTTTGGGAAACAACAAAAAATAATCAAGATGACAAAAATCTCAAAAATGGTAGTAAACTCTCGTGTGAGCGAGGTAAACGCTACGGCAACTAATATACTAAAAGCATATACCGAATCGGGGATTACAGATGATGCTACCCTGCAATCGTTCGTTGATGAACTGACTGCTGTAAACGATACGCTGACATTGGCTATTGACAAGGATAAAGCGATGTCGAAGTTGGAGGAATATGACGAAATCAGAGACAAGGCGTTGCAAGATTTGTATCACTATATTGAGGGCTATACTCGTGTTCCGAACAAGTCGGCAGAAGTTCCTGCAAAGCACGTGTTCGACATTTTTCAGAAGTATGGTGTAGGCATTGTCGGATTGTCGTATAATGAGCAAAGCTCGATTCGCTTTTGAAAGTTTTGAAAGATTTGGAAATAGAGACGAACAAGACTGCAACTGAATCACTGATGTATGTCCCACAAATGGTGGAAGTATTGCGCAAAGCTCAAGAAGATTTCAGCAATGTGTATTATAAATATGTGGAGCAACTGCGAGAGACAGGCAAAGAGCAATCAGCATCCGACCTCAAACCGCAAGTGCTAGACGTTATAAACAATAAACTGATAGTCTATCTCCAAGCAATGATAACATTCAACGCCGATGTTTACGGCAATCTTGCTAAAGATGTGGCGATAGTTATCAATCGGAATAATGAGATTGTTAGGGAGCGTAGGAGGAAGTAGGTAATGACCAATACTACCTAATAAAACAAAAGTTGATTAAGGAATTTGGGCAACCTGCTACTGATTATTCCAAGTTAGATAGTGATAAGTTAGATTATGATGAAATAACCGAGTTTATTCTTGACGATTTTGCAGACCTTAAAAAGCAGGAATAAATTGATAATCGAGTAGGAGGAATGGGATTAATTCCCATTCCGTCCTCTCACACCACCACGCATGCCGTTCGGCACGTGGCGGTTCCTTAATTTCGGCATAGTAGGCACTTAGACTAGGATAACCTGCTAACCGTAGATTTTCGTTTGTGATGGCTTGTGTGAGTA
>JBKECH010000045.1:0-25743 GCA_047974415.1 Bacteroidales bacterium
GCCTGCTTCCTGTCAATATCCTTGTCGTTTGTTATCAGAAATAAATACTTTTTGGCATCTTTGGTGAATAGGTCCAACTGCCCCGACGAGTTCGGAAATCTATAAGCGATGATTCGGTGGGTGTATTTTCCAAATTGATATGGGAACTCTGCTGTCTCCATGTCTCGATTGTTAATCCTGCACGGCTCCCAGTTTTCAGCGTTCACCGCCTTTGTCAATAGAGTTTCGGACTTAGATGCTCTTATGAAGAATTTAGTGTTTTTTGATCTGATTCACATCTTCTGTCGCATCTCCACCACAAAAACAAGTGTACAGCCACGATAGTATAATGTCCGAATATTTATACCCTGCATGCGCACCGCGACTACCAAGCTCTCTGTCAATAAATTGAGCCACTTTGCTTGAAGATACTTGCCCGTGAATTAGGCTTATTCCACCAAAAGGTGTTACTTTTGAATCGAGTTTTTTAAACATGCACCTAAATAGGTGAAAAATCTCGAACCATGCAAAAATTTGCAGGGCTTATTTTCAATAGCTTATCGACATCTAGGAGCAAAAACTTGCGTAATTAAGATTGGAAACAATAAAAAACACAATACAAACACACAAATAATGAAAGTATTTCTCAAATCAACATTGGCATCAATATTCGGAACCTTAATTGCAATAAGCTTAATTTTTATGGTGGGCATAGTCCTCATTTTTTCTATGGCTTTAAGTTCTTCGTCTTCTTCGCCTAAATTGGAGGACAACACAATTCTGAAACTAGATCTGAGTAGTATAATTGTTGAACAAAAAGACCAAAACATTGAAATTCTTAGTCTTTTGGTGAACAACGAAATACCCAACATGGTATCGCTAACAGATGTACTATCGGCAATTCGTGGAGCTAAAACAGAACCTAAAATCAAAGGAATATACATCAAAGCTGGATATATGTCCATGGGATACGGCAAAGCCGAAGAAATATACAAGGCTTTGTCAGATTTCAAAGAATCAGGGAAGTTTATCTATTGCTATGGCGAGGCTATGAACGAAAAAGGATATTACATAGCATCGCTTGCCGACGAGATTTATATGCATCCTATCGGAGCAATGGAATTCAACGGATTGTCAAGTCAAGTAATGTTCTACACAGGAGCATTGGAGAAGCTTGGTATTGAAATGCAGATAGTTAAACACGGAGAATTTAAATCTGCTGTAGAGGTTTATACGCGCACGTCCATGAGCGATGCCAGCAGAGAGCAATCGCAAGTTCTTTTGGACGACATATGGGGAGTGCTTGTAAAATCTATGTCAGAATCAAAAGGCATATCCGAAGACGACCTTAATAAAATAGCCAATAATGATGCTCTGTTTTCCTACAATAGCGATAAACTACTAAGCCATAAAATGATTGATGCTTATAAATATACCGACGAAATAATAGATGATTTAAACGCAAAAATCGAAGGAGACGAATCTGAAAATGACGAAACAAAATACAAACTGATTGGTGTGTCTAAGTATTGCTTTATCATTGACGAAAACAAGAATGAATACGATGACCTAATAAAGATTATATACGCAGATGGAGCTATTGACATGGGCAAGGGCGGTATAGACTCCAAGGAAATAGAGAAATCCATAAACAAGGCAAAAAACAATGACGATATAAAAGCAATAGTTTTAAGAGTAAACTCTCCTGGTGGAGCAGTATTTGGCTCTGAAAACATGTGGCGAGCTGTAGAAGAGGCCAAGAAAGAAAAGCCCGTTGTAGTGTCGATGGGCGATTATGCAGCATCGGGAGGCTACTACATGTCATGTTCTGCCGACTATATTTTTGCCGACGCCAATACAATTACTGGTTCTATAGGTATATATGGAACTATTCCAAATCTTGAAGGGCTGATTACAGACAAATTAGGTCTTACTTTTGACGGAGTTGAGACTCACGAGAATTCCGATTTTATCGGAAATGGAATGCGTGGCATGAATGAATTCGAGAAAAACCTGATGCAAGAGCAAATAGAGAAAGGGTATGACATTTTTATCACAAGGGTTGCAGAAGGACGAAATATGCCAAAGGATTCGGTGATGAAAATCGCAGAAGGACGTGTTTGGTCTGGCACAAGAGCTAAGAGCCTAGGTCTCATTGACGAGCTTGGAGGTATTGAAGAGGCAATAATCAAAGCAGCAGAACTCGCTGACATTCAGGAGTACTCTATCGACGAAAGCTTTAATCAAGATTTCTTTGCTAAATTCATGTCTGGCATGCAAACAAAAGCCGAAGAAAAGGCTGTAAAAGAACGCATTGGCAAGCAGACATACAAGATTCTGAAGGAGTCCAATAATCTTCAAATAAAGAAAGAAATATACGCCAAAATGCCTTTTGATTTCAACATTGAATAGCCAAACATTGAATTATTGCACTATAAATTCGATGACAGGAGCCATTAGCAACAGTTCTATAAATCCGAAAGGGTGATTAAGGAAAATAATGTCAAGTATTGAAAATAAAGCTCTATTTTAGCCTCTATGCAATACTATATACCACGCTGATTTTCAAGCACGTTGCTTCTCCGTGTTTTAGGTCTCCCCATGGGGTCTGAATAGTTACAGAAAAGGAGACTTCTATTCTTTTGAAGTCTCCTAGAAACGTTTTTCACATACCATAATACCGAACGAGTTCCATGCTTAGGTAAGCTTTCTCGTTTTGAGAAAGCAGAAGTTTGCCTGATGTTTTTTTTCCATGGTGCTCCACCTGCCCGAAAGAAAATAAATTACTCTGGTGTTAATGACATCAATTTGCAAATCGACTCCTCTCGTTGCAAATCAAAGTTTAGCGTTTCAAATGTTGTTTCCCTTTCTGCATACTGCGTGAAGATGCCCGTGTTTTCTGGTTCTTCTGAATCTTTATCGCATGCGGTAAGCATTGCGTATAAAGCAATTGCCATGAATAGGTGTTTTATATGTTTCATAAAAATTAAAATCAAAGGCTTACCTTCTTGCCGCTCTATAACCAGATTATTGATTTAATGTTTTTGCTTTTTCCGTATTGTCCTCTTCCTCGGTAAGCACACCTTCATCTAATAATTCTTTTAACAATTTGAGGGAACTTAACTTTGTAGTTTGTGTCGATATTGTTTCCTCAGGGTCTGTTGATGCAAGCGGACTCAGCATATAGTTGTGCACAGGTTTGTATTTCATTGTCCATAAAAACGGAACCAGCACAAAGCACCCGCCGATAATAACATCAACTTTCTCATTCTTTGAAATGAAGGCATTAAGCGTTTCGTATCCTTCCTTTTCAATTCTCACAGCAGTAGTGTAGCCCTCTACTGCTGTGTCGCTCATGGTGTATGGTGCATTACCTACATACTCATTGTTTAGGTATAGTTTGGCATCATTCACATTAGTTTGTATAAGCGTTGAACTAGCACAACTTGCAAATAAAGTTGTAGTGGTTAAAAAAGCAACTAGTAATTTTGTAGTTTGTTTCATGTGTTTAAAATTCGGCAATAAGCTATAAGCCACAAGCTTTAGGCATATAGCCTACCGCATATAGCTTTTAAGCTTTTGCTGGTTTATTATTCATCCTGACTTCGCCCCCTTTTCCGGGTTCGCTTGCAAGTTGCTTATTACTAAACATGTGAGGGTGTGTGTGATTTGAGTGGCGCAATCAATGTCGTTTAGTTAAGCTCATTTTTTCAATGTAAATGTAAACATATTTTAGGATAAGACAGATTAATATCGTTATGACATTACGACAATATCCCAACGAAAGTTTAAATCGGTTTAGATTTGATACTTTGCAAGTAAATTGAGTTTACTACCTTTGCAACAATCTTTGACAAAAAGATATTTGTCAAGCTCTAAACTTTAAAAATAATGTTAGAAATAAAAGACTTATACGCATCAATAGATAATAAACAAGTCCTGAGAGGTATTAACTTGAAAGTTGAGGCTGGACAAGTTCATGCTATTATGGGTCCAAATGGTTCTGGCAAAAGCACTCTGTCGAATGTCATCACAGGAAAACCAGGGTATACAGTAGACAAAGGTGATATTCTGTATAAAGGGCAATCTATACTTGCATGGACACCAGAAGAGAGGGCTTGCCAAGGTATATTCATGAGTTTTCAGTATCCCGTAGAAATTCCTGGAGTGCCGATGGTGAATTTTATTAAAGCCGCCGTAAACGCAAAACGACGCTTTAACGGACAGGGAGATATTGCCCCCGGAGAGTTTCTAAAAATTCTCAAGGAGAAAGGAGCTTTGGTGGAGCTGAGTCCCGAACTTACCAAGCGAGCCGTCAATGTTGGATTCTCGGGTGGCGAGAAAAAGAAAAATGAAATATTCCAAATGGCAATGCTCGAACCGACATTGTCGATACTAGACGAAACCGATTCGGGACTAGACATCGACGCTCTAAAAATTGTTGCAAAAGGAGTAAACGCCCTAAAATCGGTCGAAAATTCAACCCTTGTTATTACTCATTATCAAAGACTTTTGGATTACATAATACCCGACGTCATACATATCCTTTATAAAGGTAAAATTGTTAAATCGGCAGGCAAAGAACTAGCTCTCGAACTAGAAAAGAAAGGTTATGACTGGCTCAAATAAGCAGATTAAAATTATGAACCAAAATCAACAGAGATGCCTCACAAAATAATAGATAAACTTCTTGTAGCCAGCGAATATTTAAAATCTGACGAAGCACAGAAACAAGTGACAGAAAAGCTGGGTAATCTGGAATTGCCAAGTACAAAACAAGAAGAATATCAGAATACAGACTTCTCCGATGTCTTTGATAGCATAAACAATGTTGCATTTGGCAATATGGGCTTCGATTACATTGAAAACGAAGATGCTCATATTATTACCATAAAGAATAACGCTGAGAATGTGGACATCGACACAAGTGCTTTATCAGTAAAGATAGTAGACATACAAGAAGAAAATGATGATAATCATGATTCCATTGCAACTATCTCTGGCGTACTCGCAAACAAGAGTGTAATTATCTCGCTTGCCGACAATACAGACTTCGACAAGGTCGTCATCGTTACGAATCAGATTGGGATAGTAGGGTCAGATCTTTACGCTTCGGATATAAAAATTAATGTTGGTAAAAATAGTAAAGCTCAGATAATTGTTTACGAAGAGCAGGCGCACACAGGCTCTCTATTTCTAGGCAACAACTCTGTGGAACTATCTGAAAATTCACATGTTGGCTTCTATCATCTATTGGGAAATAAGGATAGCAAACTAAAATCGGCAATTATAAAACAGCAATTCTTTCTAGATAAGAACACACATCTACAAGCTTTCAACCTCAGCCTGTCGGGAAGAAAGTGCCGAATCGAATCGGACATCAATATAAGGAGAGAGGGTTCGCACGCCGACATACAAGGCATAGCTTTTCTAACTGACGAGCAGTTGCTGGATAATCATGTATTTGTTAATCATCTTGCGCCAAATTGCACCAGCAATCAGTTGTTTAAATACATAATTGGAGGCAAGGCTCAGGGGGTATTCTCAGGTTTGATAAACATTGTTCCCAACTCGCAGAGAGTAGAGGCATATCAACGAAACAATAACATTCTTCTTACTGATACTGCTAAGATGCACACCAAACCTCAGCTCATAATCGATGCCGACGATGTTAAGTGTAGTCATGGTGCAAGCACTGGACAAATTGACGAACAAGCGCTGTTTTACATGCGTAGCCGGGGTATTAACGAGAGCGAAGCTCGTAGCATGCTAATAGACGCCTTCCTCGACGAGGTTATTGGCAACATTGCCTTGCCACTAATTAGAGAACAGGTCAGAAGCTGTATAAACAATTTTTCTTAAGCCACCATGCCTCTAAACATCGAGCAAATACGTAGTCAGTTTCCAATTCTCAATCAAGAGGAAGGTAAGCAACCATTTGTGTATTTAGATTCTGCAGCATCGACATTTAAGCCGCAAGTCGTTATTAATAAAGAACTTGAGCTTGCTAATAAATACTACGGTAATGTGCATCGTAGCTCTCATTACATGGCAAATCGCACTACCGAAGAGTATGAAAATAGCAGGCAGAAAATCAGAAAATTCATATCAGCCTCGGAGAGTAGTGAGATAATATTTACGAAGGGCACCACGGAGAGTATCAATCTATTGGCATATTCTTTTGGTGAAACAGAAATATCAGCAGGCGACGAGCTTATCATTTCCGAGATGGAACATCATGCCAATATCGTTCCTTGGCAGTTGATGTGCAAGCGCAAAGGTGCAAAACTGAAGGTTATCCCAATAAACGAAAAAGGGGAACTAGATATCGATAAATATAAAACCCTATTTTCAGTAAAAACAAAATTAGTTTCAGTGACTTATGTGTCTAATGTGCTGGGAACAGTCAATCCAATAGAAAAACTGGTCGAGCTAGCTCGGAGCTTTAATGTCCCCATATTGTTAGATGCGGCACAAGCAGTTAAGTGCATCCCCATTGATATGCAAAAAATAGATGCCGACTTTTTAGTTTTTTCAGGGCATAAAATGTATGCCCCCAACGGTACTGGCGTGTTGTACGGGAAAAAGAAGTGGATGGAAAAACTGATGCCATACCAGAGTGGTGGTGAAATGATAGATACAGTGAGCTTTGAGAAATCAACTTTTATGCCTCCGCCATACAAATTTGAAGCTGGAACTCCCAATATCTCTGGAGCTATCGGACTAGGAGCAGCTATCGATTTTCTGAGTAACATCGGGATGCAAAATATTCATGAAGAAGAGTTGGAGCTAAGCAAGTATTTATTCAACTCATTATCGGACATCAGCAATCTTAAGGTATATGGCACGTCGTCAAACAGGATTGGCGCAGTTGCTTTTAAGATAGAGGGGATACACGATTCTGACATCGCAACACTAATAGATAATCTTGGTATAGCCCTACGCACAGGTTCTCACTGTGCAATACCACTACATTCCCGACTAGGAATAGAAAGTACAATCAGAGCATCTGTCGGAATATATAACACCAAAGACGACGTAGATGAGCTAACAAAGGCCATAAAAAAAGTAATTAATATGCTGACATAGACAAATATAAAATAGTAATAAGATATGCAAAATATACCCACGTACACAAAAGGATTGATTTTCGACCTCGACGGAACACTTGTGGATTCAATGCCTCTTCACTATATTTCGTGGCGAGACACCTGCAAAGAATACGGCATCGACCTTACAATAGATATCCTCAAACAAATGGCAGGCAAGCCCATGGTACCCTCATTGAAATACCTAGATAAGCTTTTTTGCACAAAACTGCCAATAGGCGAATTTAGTGCAAAAAAGGAGAGCATCGTGTGGACACATATAGACAAAATAGAAATTATCCCCGAGGTGCTAGAATATGTAAAATATTACCACGGCAAACTCCCAATGTCTGTAGGCACAGGAAGTACACGAAAGACAGCCACGAGAATATTAGACAACACCGGCTTAAATAAATATTTTACTCATCTTGTTTGTGGCGACGAAGTTAAAAAAGATAAACCTGACCCAGAAACTTTCCTAAAATGTGCTGAACTGATAAAGGTAGAGCCAACTGCATGTGTCGTATTTGAAGATGGACAACTGGGAATAGATGCTGCTAATGTCGCAGGAATGCATGCCATTGATGTTACCAAGTTCATAAAACTTAATTGGTACGATAGAGAATATTGATTTGCTTTTTAGTTAGAGTCCGTCTATAGAGTCCAATATCTGCGTTACGCTCACTTTGCGAATTAGTCATTTACACAAGTAAACTCCCAAATCACAAACTCCCAGTATAACAGAACGGCAACCCTTGATATTTAACTTTATAGTTCAGACTCCCGACATTATGGACAGACACTAGTTAAAGCCTGTCTACGCAGATGGAAGAATTTCGCGTTTGCCTGTGACTGACAAAGTGAGTAACTTTGCCCCATGAGTAGAGTTATGGCAATAGACTATGGCAAAGTGCGTACAGGCTTGGCAGTTACTGATGTTCTTAGAATTTCGGCAAATAGGCTAGAGACTGTCGAAACATTCAGATTATTTAAATTCCTAAAAACGTATTTCTCTGCCGAAGAAGTGGGAGCCGTTGTTGTGGGTTACCCTTACGAGGAGAATTTTTCAGCTTCGGAAAATGCCGAAAGGGTTGAAAAATTTATTGAGAAATTTAAAAATGAATTTCCTGATAAAGACCTGATTCTACAAGACGAGCGTTACACTTCGCGCATGGCTCAACGGACAATAATCGAGGCAGGTGCAAAAAAAGCAATGCGTCGAGACAAAGGCTTAGTCGATGGCGTTAGCGCCACCATAATATTACAATCATACCTAGACTCTGTGTACTAAAACACTTTGTAAGCAATAAATGATTTATGAAAAGAACCATTAGAATTGAACTCTGACTAAATTGATGAGATACACCAGCTTGTCGGCAAGACCGGTCTGGCAACTAAAAAACATATTTTTAAACAGATGAAACCTCCATGGCGGTAAGCTCTAGGCTATAAGCCGTAAGCCTAACAACACACAGGAGGATGATTAACAAACCAGCAAAAGCATAAGGCCTATAGCTTATTGCATAATTTAAACAGATGAAAATATATCCAATATACGTGTACGGCAACCCTGTACTAAGGGAGGTAGCAAAACCTATCGACCACAATTACGAAGGACTAAATGAGCTGATAGAAAACATGTTTCAGACTATGTATAGGTCTGAAGGAGTCGGGCTGGCTGCTCCTCAGATAGGTAAATCTATTCGCATATTTGTTGTCGATGCCACACCTGCGGCAGGCGAAGAAAATCCCGAACTGGCAAACTTCAAAAAAGTATTCATAAACCCCGAAATATTGGAGTTGTCAGGCGATGAATGGAAGATGAGTGAAGGATGTCTGAGCATTCCTAAACTGAACGAGGATGTTTATCGACCAGATGTTGTTCGAATACGCTATGTAGACGAAAACTTTAAACAACACGAAGAAACATATGATGGATATGCTGGTAGGGTAATACAGCATGAATACGACCACTTGGAAGGCAAGATGTTCGTAGACCATTTGTCGCCTCTGCGAAGAAAACTTATTAATAAAAAACTTGCAAAAATTACATCAGGAGAGACAGTTGCAACATACAGAACCGTCCTTCCAAAGAAACGATAAAAGCTCCTAATCACGGTGCTATGTTTCAATCACCAAAAGTTTTATTTTATCGAGCTTTGAATCCAGATTACGAATCTCTAATGTATAACCTGGATTAGAAATTAACAAAAAATGCAAATAGGCAATATAAAATTGGGCAATATGCCTTTGTTTCTTGCACCAATGGAAGATGTTACTTACAAGACATTCCGATATATGTGCAAACATAACGGAGCCGACGTAATGTATACAGAGTTTGTTGCGTCGGAGGCATTGATACGTAATGTGAACAAGTCTATTGACAAAATGGAGCTTTTTGACTTCGACCGCCCTGCAGCAATTCAAATATACGGACACAACACAGACTCCATGGTAGAAGCCGCTAAAATGGCCGAAAAAGCACGCCCCGATTTTATTGATATAAACTGTGGTTGCCCCATGAAAAAAATTATTAGAAAGGGAGCTGGGGCGGGTTTACTACAAGATCCTGATAAAATGGTAGAAATGGTTGGTCGGATTGTTAAGGCTGTACAACTCCCTGTAACCGTCAAAACTAGAACAGGTTGGGACAATGACAACAAGCCAATAGTAGAACTTGCCGAAAGACTTCAAGACGTTGGCATAGCAGCCTTAGCTCTACATGGACGTACAAGAGCACAGCTGTACACTGGCTCTGCCGATTGGCAGATGATAGCAAAAGTCAAGCAAAACCCACGCTTAAACATTCCCCTAATCGGTAATGGCGACATCAATAGTCCACAGAAAGCCAAAGAATGTATTGACATAAGTGGTGTAGACGGACTAATGATTGGACGGGGGGCTATTGGACGTCCATGGATATTCAACGAAATAAAACACTACTTGCAAACTGGCGAATTCTTACCATTCCCTATGGTTAGCGAAGTTGTAAGCAATGTAAAGGACCAGTTGAAACTAACCTTAGGCTGGCGAGACAACGAATATCGAGCCATACTGATGATGCGCCGCCATTTTGCAAAATATTTCCCTGCGCTTTCCAACTTTAAAGAGCTACGCATCAGTCTGCTAAAGGCAGAAACTAGCAATGATGTTTTCAAGGTCTTAGACGAAATCACAGAACGATACAAAGATGAGCGAATCGATTATTCTGATGTTAGCCTGAAATAAAACAAATATTTATAATATCTCCAATACCAAAGGTCTTTATGAACTCATCCAATAATAAAATGCCTCTCATAGCATCTTTAATCTTAGCCTCAATACCTGCACTTTCACTTTTTGGAGTCAGTAGTGTGTTTATCCTGCTTGCTGTGGCATCCTTATTGTTTTTAGGGCAAAAACGAGAAATAATACCCCTGGCAAAAACCGATTACTTTTTTGTACTTGTGCTTTGCTTTCCCTTAGTTGCGGCAATAATAACAATGTTGGTAAATCATAATTGGGAATGGTCGTATGTCGATAAATATATACGCTATCCTATGGGAGCCTTGGCCTTTGTGCTAATGCTAAAAGGGGCAAGAATTAAGCTTGATTTATCGTTGCTCAAGCTGGGGTTTTATGTGGCTGCACTCATTGGTTTTTCTTATGCCTTATACCAAAAGATTATTTTAGAGCAGGAATTAGCTTCAGCAGGGATTTTCTCAATTTCCTTTGGCGAGATTATGACTGCCATCGCTGTCATTTCACTATTGAGATTTGAGCAAAACCGTGTCAATGCTCCATTGTGGCGCATCCTGTCTTTCTCTTTGGCAACGCTAGCTACTATCATGGCAGGCACAAAGGGAGCATGGGTGGCTTATCCCTTCTTGCTTTGGTTTGTTTTCGACCTCTATTTTGGCAAGCATCTTTGGAAACAATTAGCCATTTTCTTAGGTGCTATACTCATGATAGGCGTCATAATGTGGATAATTCCTTTTTCTAAAAATAGAATAAAAAGTGCCGTCAGTGATGTAACAGGATACTATGCAAAAGATTCCTTCACTCCTACTTCGCAAGGCTTAAGACTTATGATGTGGGATACTGCCTTGGAAATATATCAAGACAATCCAATTTTCGGTGTAGGACCTGCTGATGTAAGTTCGGAGTTAATATCGCGGTGTGAGACATCATCCAATGAGTCTATTAGCGCAACGATAGATAAATATAAATCTTGCTTATCGCACGTTCATAACGATTGGCTGGAATCTCTTGCAGGACAAGGGATTTTGGGCTCTTTATCCTTTGCATTATTTATATTCTTCCCTTTGATATTTAGCTTCAAGCAAAGACACAACTCTTGCGAAAAGATAAAAGTAATGGCATACTTTAATATAATAATCAATGTGGGATTTTCAATATTTTGTCTTACCCAATGCTTGCATATGGCCCCACGCGATTTTTGGATAGCTTTTAATATGTTTTCGTTCGTCCAGTTACGCCTGCCTGCTCTCGCCACAGTCTAGACCCAAAGCATTGTAGACATAATGGACAGCCACTAATCAACCTCTATTTACCTTTCTTTTTTGAATGCATCTTTAGAAAACTAATTTCTTTATCTGTCAGGAAGCGCCAATGCCCACGAGGAACATTTTTTTTTGTAAAACCTGCAAAGGAAACTCTGTCAAGTTTTTTAACCTTATAGCCAAGATGTTCAAACATACGGCGCACTATTCTGTTTCGTCCAGAATGTAGCTCTACACCGACCTCCGTCTTGTCTTCCGAAGCATATGCTGCCGAATCTACGGCAGCCATACCGTCTTCAAGCTCTACACCATCTGCCAGAGCCATCATATCATTCTTTGTCAATGCCTTGTCCAAAAACACATGATATAATTTTTTGACATCCGACGATGGATGAGTCAATCGCTCTGTTATATCGCCATCGTTTGTAAGCAGTAACACGCCCACAGTGTCTTTATCTAACCTTCCAACTGGATATATTCTCTCTTCTACATGATTTTTCAGAATGTCCATAACTGTACGGTCAGCATGAGGGTCTTCGAGGGTTGTAACATGCCCTTTGGGCTTATTCATCAGAACATACACTTTCTTTTCGGGAGATATAGGTTCGCCTTTTACCTTCACTTTAGAGCTTCTTGACACTCTGGTTCCCAATGCGGTTACAATCTTGCCATCTACCTCTACCACTCCCATCTCTATGAGTTCGTCAGCTTGGCGACGGGCACAAATTCCTGCATCAGCAATGTATTTATTCAGCCTTATTAGTCCGTCACTTCGATGCTTACTATTCTCTTGCCCAGGTTCAATTCTAGGAGCTTCTTCCTTTTTCTCAAAGTGGCGTTTCTTGAAACTCTTATGCTCGAATGTTTTCTGCCCCCTATCTATATGGTTTCTATTATGAGAGTATGAATCGTCATTTTTTGGGGTACGCAGAGTCTTTTTCTTTTCAAATTTTTTAAATGGACTACCTTCCTCTTGCCTTTTGTTTTGTCCAACTCCACTATCAGATTTTCTGCTGAAATTTGCAGGCAGACGCCTTTTGTTGTTTCCACTCATGGGATTTAAATGTTTATCGCTATTGCGAAATTAAATTATAACAAACTAATTGTACAAAGATAAGCATCTTATTTTAATCTATCAGTGCTCGTCTTATTGTGCCAAGATTCGGCTACACAGTTTTTGCAGAAACTCATTTGTTGGATTACGCCAACTCCCTGCAATGAAGATATTGTTTTTGAAATGATGGATATAGTCTTGTACCTCGCTGGGGTTTATATGCTCAACCAGTGTAATTAGCTCGCTTTCTTTATCTAGCCCATCAACATTGGGAGCCGACATATAAAAGCTTTCGCCCAGCACCACTACAGGTCTAGACGCTTCCACCGCTTGAAGTCCCACACTCGAATTTACAGTGATGGTAAAATTAGATTTTGCAATCAGCTGGACAATATCGTATTTTTTCAACAAAAAAACCTGCTTATTATCAACAAACTTACCATAATCTACAGGTTCGACCTCTTCGGGATGCTCTTTCAGCACCACCTGATAACCTGCCTTTAGTAGCTTTGGCAAGGTGCAATCTAGGACCTCATACATACTGCGGTATGGGCTATTAAGAACAATCTGCGTATCAGAATTTACTTGCAGTGGGAAAAATACCCAATTAGTAAGCGATTCCAAATCTAGAGTGTCGGCAGCTGTATTTTCAAAGGACTTTTTAGCAATTTTCTTTGCTCGGTTGTTCCTCAAAGCCTGCCACATGATGTGCCGATACTCTGCACTAAAAAACCGATAAATATATCTTTTAAACAGCGATTGCTTCACCTCTAAAATAGATAGCGATACCAAAGGGATATTGGTTTGAGGAAAGTGGAATTGCATAAAATCACATTGCGACAGGCGTGCATACTCGCTCTTCGCATTCACTCCCCGACGGTTTGCCTGAAAGGTATTGGGGAAGTAGCCATTTTCACAAAAGAATGTCTCCACTCCCAGCTCTTTGCAGGCATCGGTTTCTACATTCATCTCGCCATTCCAAATTATGACTCTTTCTGGTCGCTTTCCTTGAAGGTAGGCTTTAGCCTGCGTAAAAGCTTTATTCTTTTGTTGTATCACTTGGTCGGCATCTTTCAGTTGATATAATCGGCAGAATTGTTGCACCAAAGGGGAACTCTTTTGGTAAAAACTTTCGCATCCCTTCGTTTTCGGATACTTCTCCACTTTCATCCCCTCGGCGCGCAACATAGAGCTCAGGTAAGGATCGGGATTTAAAAATACAACCTGATGGTTTAAAGCCTCTAGGTACTTTGTTAGGTTAAGAAAGAAGTTGAAAAAAGGAGATGAAAAAGGAGATATGACGATATTCATGGTTTTAATTTTGGGGTAAAGATAATTAATACCAATTGGATTTTATAGACTGACTCTAGTTAATTCCCAAAGTGAACACAAGGTAGATAATGCGTATCCCGAGTTTTATATTTATCTTTGCCCTACAACTATCTGCAATAAAACATGCTAGAATCGCTAAAGAGAAAGAGTCCGTTTATAAAATCCATGGCAGAACGTTATGGATATGTCAAGGGGGAGATGTTCCGAAAAGGTACTCGCGCATCTTATGGGGATGAGCACAAAGATAAAACTTTCTATATCGTTGGAGGAGTGCCAAGTGGTCCAGCAGGCTTGTTTGCATTCGTGAGAGCTGTCTTTCTGCACGCTTCTTATGCAAAACAAAAAGGATTTATTCCTATTGTCGATATGCATAATTATCCCAATCAATATCAAAGAGAGAATCCCCAGCATGACAACGTGTGGGAAATTTTCTTTGAGCAGCCCGATGCTTACCGCCTCTGTGATATTAAGCAAGCAAAAAAGGTGATTTTGTGCAAACCTTTTTCGCGCCCCAACTATAGTTCTTCAAAACGTCTTAAAGCAAAAAAACTTCACAAATACATCTATACACTTCGCTCCGACTTTAAACAACACATCCGACTAAGTGCCTCAATGCAGAGCATCTGCCAAGAGAAATATCGGGAGCTTATTGGGCAAGACCGAGTACTTGGGGTGCTTGCACGAGGCTCTGACTACACATTAAAGAAGCCTAAATATCATGCTATTCAGCCCGAAGCTGAACAACTTATTACAGAGGCTAGACAAGTGATGCAGAAGTATGACTGTAACAAGATTTTTTTAGCTAGCGAAGATGCAACGATTGTGAGAAAATTCAAGACCGTATTCGGCGATCAACTCATCACGAATCAGCAACGTCTGTACAACAACAATGAGCTTGAGGATGTGAATTTTCTTTCTGAAATTCGCGAGCACAATAAAATTGATGTGGCTAAAGAATACTTGCAATCTATATATATCCTTTCGAAATGTCCATGCTTCATCGCTGGATATACCGCAGGTTCGCTCGGGGCTAGCCTCCTTTCTGATGGCTATGAGTACGAGCATATCTGGGATTTAGGCACGTATAGCTAGCAAAAACAGAGAAACCCTTGTTAGGTTCATCTAGAGCCTGTGATAGCTGATGTTTTATAGAGAGTCAAATATCATGGCTAGACACGTTTTGATGTCGGACTTTATAGGTCTAAGAGCCCGTCTATAATATCGGAAGAATTTTGCTTAATAATAATTATGATGAAGATTTCAGCTATAATATCAACCTATAATCGGTCGCAATTTTTGGAAGGTTTATTTGAATCTATACTGCAGCAAAATATCGACACATCCTACTATGAGGTGGTGATTGTGAATAACAATTCGACCGATGATACAGAGCTAAAGTGCCGTCAGTTCATAGCTGCTAATCCTTCGATACGGATAAAGTATGTGAAGGAAAGACAACAGGGCTTGTCTTTTGGTAGAAATCGGGGTATAAAGGAGTCGGAGGCTGAATACCTGACTTTTCTGGATGATGACGCCGTGCTGACTCCCAATTTTATGGAGGAAACAGTTACCTTTCTTGATGCGCATCCTGAGGTGTCGGCCATTGGAGGGAAAATATTACTTAAGTATCTGTGTGAGAAACCATCGTGGAGCAATCCTTACATGGCTTCTTTATTTGGGTTTTTCGATAAGGGAGACAAATCGAAGCAATTTACTACTGATTATTTTCGAGGCTCAAATATGTCGTTCCGTGCTGATTTATTTCAAAACTACGATGCTTTTAACACCAAGTTGGGGCGAGTTGGCAGGCAGCTATATGGCAATGAAGAAAAAGAATTGTTCTTCCGGCTACAGTCGGGGAGCGAAAAAATGTGGTATGTCCCTCAGGCGGTAGTATTGCACTTAGTGCCAGTAGAACGTACAAGTCCCGACTTCATAAAAAAACAAGCCATTGGCACAGGCATAAGTCAACGCCGACACGCACAAGTACAAGGTAAGTTTCAGGAGCTCTTTGCTTTGTTGAAAGAGGCTTTAAAATGGGTTGCAACCTTCGGATTGGCTTTTATATACACCTTACGGATGAAATTTGCTGTTGCAAAGATGCTAATATTCTTCCGCAAGTGGGTAAGCTATGGAATGTTATTTCATGATTCAGCAACAAAACTATTGTAAACAACAGAATATATGGTATCAGCGGTTCAACTTTTTCGGCTCTATGTCGAATATAATGGGTGAATCTTAACTCATACTATGCATTGGAGCACGCAGCAGGTGAGCTAGTGCATATACTCTGTTAAAAAACAAATTGCGAAACCTTGTGAATTGAAAGTTTACATGTGCGTGTTGTCTTGTTCTTCTTATTTATCGAAAAGGATAGAAAGTCAGATTAAACCAAATGCCTTTGAAGTAGTCTGTGTATTTGAATCGTAATAGAAATAAATATAGTGGAGGTATTCGCTTGTACAGTCTCTACAAAAAAGAAAGACACATGAAACCTTCATGCAGTAGGCTATAGGCTGTAAGCCTAGCTACACACAGGAGGATGATTAACAAACCAGCAAAAGCATAAAGTCTAAGGCTTACAGCTTATTGCAGAATTTTAAACACATGAAAAGTATTGATATTTTTAGAGTCGCATTTACACTGATAATTTTGGTGATATGTAGCACTGTGATTGCTCAGCCTACAGGCTTGACAGAAAAAATGAAGCATGGAATAGTGCGAGGAACGGTGGTAGACAAGGCGTCTGGACAGATGATTGAATATTCAACAGTTAGAATATTTAAATCGACAGATTCTTCGCTAGTTTCAGGGAGCATTACTGGCTCGGATGGCAATTTTGAAGTGGTAGGATTGCCATATGGGCAGTTTTATATGGAGGTGTCGATGATGGGTTTTGCTACGAAAAACGATATCTCCTTCAGGATAAAGACTGACAATACAAGGGTGGAGCTAGGGAGTATAGCGCTTACGGGCGAGAATATGCTCAGCGAGGTAGAAGTTGTAGCTCAGAAACGACAGGTGGAGTATAGAATTGACAAGAAAGTTGTGAATGTTGGTGGCGACCTCAATGCCATTGGTGGCACGGCTGTCGATGCCCTCGAAAATGTGCCTTCGATAAATATAGATCTCGAAGGTAATGTCACTGTTAGAGGCTCTTCGAATTTTCAAGTGCTGATTAATGGGAAACCATCAGTGCTGACTGGGACAGAGGCTCTTGAACAAATTCCTGCATCAAGTATAGAGAATATAGAAATCATAACAAATCCATCTGTGAAATATAATCCCGAGGGAACAGGAGGAATCCTCAATATCATTCTGAAAAAGAGAGCAATGGAGGGTGTATCCGGAGTGGTAAATGTCTCTGCAGAAACCAATGATAAATATCATCTAGATGCAACATTATCTATGAAAAGAGAGAGAGCAACATACACTTTATCGGCTAATTATAGGGATGCTAAGTATTTAGGCAACAGGAGTTCTTCTCGCTATCAGTGGATGGATGGAGACACAACATACAGAATAGAAAATGGGAATGGAGGGTTCAATAGAAAGAGTTATGGATTGAGCTTGGGTGGAGAATGGAATATTTTGCCAAACTCTACATTTGGGGTGCAAGGCGAGCTCGGACAGTGGGGCGGAGGAAGAAACAACGAGTCTAATAAACATGTTTATTCCTCTAATAACACAGAGGATGTTTACTCTAGACTAGTGTCTAGTTCCAATAGAAAGCATAACTACTTTAGAAGTCAACTAAATTTTAATCACGACTTCGGTGGGGATGTTGACCATAATATTCAGTCCTATTTGCAAGTTTCTAATCGCAAAGGAGAAAGCCCAGAGGAGAGTAACGAATATAACTCGGATGCAACATTTTCGAGAATATACGACTATCTTAGTCGATCGAAAAGTTCTGAGTCAGAAAAAGATTTTGGGCTGAATTTTAAAACCGACTATACGAAAAAGTTTGGCGACAGACTTATTTTCGAGACTGGCATTGAGATGATTTATGATAAATCAAATGAGGACTTTACGCTTCAGTTCTACGACACTGTCGCCAACTCGTGGGACGGAACAAATGCTCTTAATCAAGAAGGCACTCTCGACTACGAGAGATTGATTTCTGCCCTATATGCCTCTGTATCAGGGCAACTCGGAAGTTTTGGTTATATGTTGGGAGTAAGAGGAGAACATACTTATAGGGATGTGGGGACTACTGTATCAGGGCAAGAATCAAATATTTGGAAGAATTTAGAGCTTTATCCTTCATTACACACCTCGTATAAATTCTTGGAGAAAAATCAAGTGTCGATGAGTTACAGCCGACGTGTGTCGCGCCCAAGAGGTAGGGATCTTGACCCTTTTCCTACCTACGAAGACCTAACAACAATTTTTAGGGGAGACCCGAATCTTAATCCTGAATATAGCAACTCTTTAGAGTTTAACTACATGAGAAATTTCTCTGGCAACTCATATGTCAGCGCAGAGCTCTTCTACAGAAATACTGACGACAAGATAACACGATTTACAAGTATTCTCGACGACGGAACATTTCTTAATACAGTCAGGAATGCTAACAGCGACTACTCCGTGGGTGGCGAAGTAATGGCAAACTTCAATGTTTTTAAGTGGTTGTTAGTAAATATGAGCTATAGTCTTTACGACTATGGAATTACGACAACATCCGAAAGTACTGGAGAGAAAAGCACAAGAACAAGCCTTACGCAGAATGCTAGACTCAATCTAACGGCGAATGTGTTTAAAAATGGCAAACTCCAATTATCTAGTATGTACAGAGGTCCTTCGGCTTCAGCACAAGGAGATAGAGGAGCGTTTTTCTTCTCAAATGTGGCATACAAGCATAGTATCATTCCTAACACCCTAGATGTAACGGCAAAGCTTACGGATATGCTTGGAACTATGAACTTTAAAGGGACAAGCTTTGGCGATAATTTCCACTCCGATTTTGAATTCAAAAGAGAATCGCAGGTCGTTGGTCTGTCACTATCGTACAAGTTCAATAATTACAAAGAAGATAGAGGAAAACGCTCTAATGGTAGTCTGGACAGTGGCGATGGAATGGACGATATGAACGTGATGTAGTCTGAATAAATCGTTTTTAAGATTTTATTTCTGCCGTATAATTTAGGCATCTTTTGTGATATGTTTTTTCACGCGTCGTTTATGATTATTTGTCAAAGCTATTTCATACTTTTGCAAAAAAAAGTAATATGGATAATTTCTTCGACGGGGGGACATTTACGTACTTTGTATTGCCTCTGCTCATATTTTTAGCGAGGGTGGCAGATGTTACAATTGGCACCATACGTATTGTCATGGTCTCAAAAGGGCATAAGTTTTTTGCTCCCTTGCTGGGCTTTTTTGAGATATTGATTTGGCTGATGGCCATATCTAAGATTTTCGAGAACCTCGATAACTGGGCTTGTTTTTTTGGCTATGCTCTTGGCTTTGCCACGGGGAACTACGTAGGGCTATGCATAGAAGAGAGACTCGCCGTTGGTATTGTAAAGCTACAAATAATAACTCGTCATAATGCAAGACTACTGATTGAGAATCTAATAAAAGCAGGTTATGGCATTACTTATCATGATGCTCAAGGTAGCAACGAAACTGTGAGCATTATCTACAGCATGATTAAACGCTCCGAGATGAAACGAATGGAGGAAATAATAAAATCAACGAACCCCAAGGCATTCTACTCCATCGAAGATGTTAAAGCTGTAAAACAAGGTGTATTTCCTGTTAGCACCTCAAGGTTACGTTGGCGAAAAGGGAAATAAGCTCGCGGATCTAACTTTCTTTGTCAGACTCCCGACATTATGGACAGACACTACTTATGCCTTGATTTTAGCTCGTCGGCAAGATCGCCAATGGACATTCCTTTGTGAGAAAGAAGTACTATTAGATGGTATAGCAGATCAGCCGCCTCGTATTTCAAGCCCTTGAGGTCTCCATTAGTTGCTTCAATTACTGTTTCTAAGGCTTCTTCGCCCACTTTTTGTGCCATCCTATTTACACCGCTATTGAACAAGGAGCTTGTATATGATCCTTCGGGCATCTCTTTTTTGCGTTTATCGATAAAATCTTGCAAATACTGCAAGAACAGAATGGAGTTGGTTACATTTTTTTCTTTGAAGCAGGTGTCCGTTCCCTTATGACAAACTGGGCCACGAGGGTTTACACGGATGAGTAAGGTGTCGTTGTCGCAATCGGAAAGTATACTCACAACATCTAAGAAATTACCAGATTCTTCGCCTTTCGTCCATAGACGTTTTTTTGTTCTGCTGTAGAATGTCACTTTCCCAATCTTTTGAGTTTTCTCAAATGCCTCTTTGTTCATAAATCCCAACATCAGCACCTTGTTGCTATAGTTGTCTTGTATTACTGTAGGGATAAGACCATTGCCAAGTTTTTCAAAATCCAAATTGTTCATCATCTAATTATTACGTTTTTCTTCGCAAGATACGATTTTAATTGCGGAATAGAAATTTCTCCATAATGAAAAATACTGGCAGCAAGAGCAGCATCAGCCTTTCCAACACTAAAGGCATCAACAAAGTGTTGGGCATTGCCAGCTCCTCCCGATGCGATTATTGGAATTGACAGCATTTCGTGCATCTGTCGTATCTCGCATAGGGCAAATCCATTTTTTGTGCCATCGTGGTTCATCGAGGTAAATAGTATTTCGCCTGCACCTCTATTTTCGCCCTCTTTTACCCAGTCGAACAGTTCCTTGTCAGTTTCTATGCGTCCTCCATTTATAGTAACTGACCATCTGTCCTTGCTAAGTCTTGCATCAATGGCAAGTACCACAAATTGGGACCCAAATTTATTGGAGATATCGTCTATCAGCTTAGGGTTCTTCACAGCAGCCGAGTTTATAGATACTTTGTCTGCACCAGCATCCAAGAGTCTTTTAGCATCGTCTATAGTGCTTATCCCCCCACCAACAGTAAAGGGTATATTTAGTGTTTTTGCTATTTTTTTTATGAGGTCTACAAAGCTCTTACGTCCTTCGAGTGTTGCTGTTATATCGAGATACACCAATTCGTCTGCACCTTGTTTGGCGTATAGTTTGCCTAGTTCTACGGGGTCTCCAACCTCTTTAATGTCGATGAAGTTTACCCCTTTCACGGTTTTGCCGTTTCTAACGTCTAAGCATGGTATTATTCTTTTAGCAAGCATGGTGTATCTAAAGGTTTAGAAAATTCGTCAGTATTCTATCGCCAGCATCCCCACTCTTTTCAGGATGGAACTGGAGAGCATAGAAATTCTCTTTTTGCAAGGCTGCACAATACTCAATACCATATTCTGTTGTAGCTATGGTGTTGTCACACAAGTCTGCGTAGTATGAGTGTACATAGTATACAAATTCGTTTTTAGGCAGGCCTTCAAACAGTCTATTCTTACCAATTGTTTTGATATTGTTCCAGCCCATGTGTGGAACTTTTAGATTGCCATTCTGGTTGAATTGTCTGACTTGGGTGTCGAAGATGCCCAAACATTCGGTGTTGCCCTCGTCTGAATACTTACACATCAATTGCATACCGATGCATATTCCCAATATTGGTTTTTTTAGGTTCAATATAAGCTTGTCCAAACCCCGAGTTTGTAAATCATTCATTGCCACTCGTGCGTGTCCTACCCCTGGCAGTATTATTTTGTCGGCAGATTGAATCATGGTCTTATCATCGGAAACAATAGCTCTGCATCCTATACGTTCTAAGGCATTTAATACTGAGCCTATGTTTCCTGCACTATATTTTACTACTACGACGTTCATCTGTTTATGGTGTTACGACTATGTGCTAGCCACGTATTACTACATTTAATTTAGTTGCCTGAGCTCCTTGTTGTTGAGTATTTCACTGTGCTCGGTTATGTTTTAGAATTCTGAAATAAAGTGGAATTTTATATTTTCAAATTCCCTTTGAGTCATGTCGAGAATGAAAGATGAGTCGGCAAGGAATACATCGCGGCCTTCTTTGTCGTAAGCCATTTTTTGGTATTTGCGTTTTTTGAATTCTGATGCTAATTTAGGATCTTTACACTCTATCCAACATGCTTTATATAGAGAAATGGGCTCCCATCTACACTTCGCTCCGTATTCGTGCAATAGTCGATGTTCTATAACATCAAACTGTAATGCCCCGACGGTTCCTATAATCTTTCGCCCATTGAATTGACTTGTAAATAACTGTGCTACACCTTCATCCATGAGTTGATCTATGCCCTTAGCGAGCTGTTTGGACTTCATGGGGTCGGCATTCTCAATATACTTAAACATCTCAGGAGAGAAGCTTGGCATACCTTTGAAGGTTAATTTTTCGCCTTCGGTAAGCGTGTCCCCAATTTTGAAGTTCCCCGAGTCGTGCAGTCCTACAATATCTCCAGGATAAGCCGTGTCTATAATTTCTTTTTTTGATGCCATGAAAGCTGTGGGACTAGAGAATTTCAGTTTTGCATTGTTTCTAACATGCAAATACGGTTTGTTTCTTTCGAATATTCCCGAGCACACTTTTACGAACGCTAGCCTATTGCGATGGTTAGGATCCATATTGGCGTGTATTTTAAATACAAAACCCGTAAAGCTCTCTTCGGTCGAAGAGACAGTGCGAATATCCGAATCTTTTGTCCGTGGTGGAGGTGCTATTTCTAAGAAACAGTCTAGTAGCTCTTGTACTCCAAAATTATATAGGGCACTGCCAAAAAAGACAGGAGCCACCGCACCTCTCAAATATTCATCTTTGTCAAATTCAGGGAAAACTCCATCAACAAATTCGATTTCGTCACGAAGAGTTGTCGCATCGTTGCCGATGTGTTTCTCAAGCTCTGGACTTGAGATGTCTGTAAAATTTATAGGATCTGTAATGCTTTGTATATTAGCCGAAAATAGATTTAGCTCTTTCTTCCAAATGTTGTAAACGCCTTTAAAATCTGGACCATTATTAATGGGCCAGCTTAGTGGCCTGACTTCTATTTTAAGTAAGTCTTCTATCTCTTCCAATAGCTCTACAACATCTTGCACTGGGCGATCCATCTTATTTATGAAAATCATAACAGGAGTATTGCGCATTCGGCAGACCTCCATTAGTTTCTTTGTCTGGGCTTCCACTCCTTTTGCTGCATCTATGACAATAATGCAACTATCTACGGCTGTCAGGGTCCTATATGTATCTTCGGCAAAATCTTCGTGCCCAGGAGTATCGAGAATATTGACCTTATATCCATTATATTCAAAGCCCATTACAGACGTTGCCACCGAAATACCACGCTGGCGTTCAATCTCCATAAAATCTGAGGTTGCCCCTTTTTTGATTTTGTTGTTTTTTACAGCACCTGCCTCACGTATGGCGCCACCAAAAAGTAGGAGTTTCTCTGTAAGTGTTGTTTTGCCTGCATCAGGGTGGCTGATAATCCCAAAGGTACGGCGTCGTGCAATTTCTTCTTTTATGCTCATTTGTTCATTCTTATGCAACAGTCGGGTTTAAGATGTAACGACTGAAGACTACAAAGATAATTTTTTTAGTGAAGATTAACGAAATAGGGCACAATTTGTAATGTCGAGATTTTCCAAAATGAAAAAACTCTTTGAATTTTGGTGGGAATAAAAATATAACTATTTTTGCACCGTCTTAGAGAAAGACATTTTTTGATTGACCCATGGTGTAATTGGCAACACGTCTGATTTTGGTTCAGAAGAGTCCAGGTTCGAGCCCTGGTGGGTCAACAAATTGGCAAAGACAGAGTCTAACCAAAACGACACAAAGTCCTGTAAAACTAGGTTTTACAGGACTTTCTTCATTTTAAGAGGTCTCCTAAAAAGACATCGTTAAGCCAAGCTTGAACAGGTTTTGGTTACAAATTAGTTAGACAAAAACATTGAAGAAAATCTGTAGTCATTTCGTTCATAAGTCTCTGAACTGTCGCACATTGTCTCTTGCAATATAATTCATAATTAGTTTATTAACCACAACTTTGTATCGTGATTTAGTTTCACCTTGCAAAGCATAAAAAACAACGTTATGATAGTACTTTTAAAGTCCTTTTCTATTTAAGAAGGAACCATGTAAACAAAAATGGCAAATCTGCTATTATGGTCAGAATTACAGTAAACAGTAAAAGAGTTGCTTTCAGCTCTAAATTAGAGGTTGATCCGAATTTATGGGACACTAGACTTGGGGCAGTTAATGGCAGAAGCCAAATTGCAAAACATATCAACAGCCTTCTTGATGACCTTCGTGCATCAATTAACAAAACATTCCATAAGATTACCCAAGAACAAGATTTCGTAAGTGCTGAGAAGGTAAAAATACTTATCTAGGATATGATGTAAAACACCAAACCCTACTTCATTTATATTTGGTTCTATGTCGAATAGAGTGGGTGAGATTTGGAAACTAAAAAATCATTAGGCCTACCAAGCCAAAACTTTTCGAAGAAAACACTTGATACACCCTCTATCAAGCCAAAACTGTTTAAAGAAACGTTACGCCAAAATGCTCTTTTGTGTTGCAATTCGAATACTTTTTCTATTTTCCATTAAAGTCTACCCACCACATTCGACATAGAGCCAATATTACTAACACCTCCGATAGCTGATTGTTTTAAGTCGCTAGAGTTATTAAAATTAATAGATACTGAACAGTCAAATATTCTTAGGGCAGTTATTCAACAAAATAACACTGGATTTATGGTAACAGATGTTGTTAATAAATTAAATGAAATAGCATCAACAACTAATAATTCTACAAGTAAGTCCAATATATTATATTTACTTTCTCTTGCCGAAAAAGATATCTCGACTAAAATTAGATTATTAAATGAATCAATACAGTTAAATCCTAAAACTGTTTTCTGCTACCTCGAATTATCTGTTATTTTTGCTCAAGTTAAGGATTATGACAGAAGGAATGATTGTATTAACAAAGGGCTTAGTAATGTAACATTAATTATTGAAGAAGGAGATAAGACAAATATTGCTGATTATGATTTTTTTATAAGAGAAAGTATTATAGGAAGCATAATGACCAAGGAATTATATGATTATTGGAAGAATAGCATGCAATGAGGTAAATAGTCTTAAAAATACCCTTTTTACTAGACTTTTATTTGAAGAAGATATACTGTTTTAGATATGACAATCAAATTCTCAAAAAAAATGTATATTTGAAGATTATTAGAAAAATAAGTAGACAGAGTTTAGTGGACATTCCCTAGGTGTAATTTCTACTTCTTTCATATATAAGCATACATGAAATATGGTTGAATATTAATTATAAATTTAAAGTTATTATGAAAAATCTCATCTTAATTCCATTATTAGTTGCAAGTTTTATTACATGCAAAGAGAATGAAGAAAGTGCTCCAGAAATTCCAATTACATCTTGGGAAAATAAAATATCTATTCGAGTGCAAGACTCATCTGGAAAGGATTTATTAAACCGACAAAATGAAGGACATTATAGAACCTCAGATATCACAATATCTGGTAATAATGATATAAATGCGGTTTCTGTGTCTAAATATCCACCCGAAGCAGATTTTTATCATCTATCATTGTTATTAAACTACCCTAAACCTGACATAGAAACAGGTAAGCAATATGATGAGATCGTCAAAACACTAGTTTCCTTTGGTGGCACAGTTCCTGATACAATTACAGGATCGTTTGAAGTTATGTACCATGATGGGGTAGACAAACATGGATATGGCATTAGTAATGGGTATTCAGTTATCTTACAAGAAGCTAATTTCAACTCAAAAC
>JBKECH010000125.1:0-3217 GCA_047974415.1 Bacteroidales bacterium
GAAACATTCGTTTAATGCATGTAACATACAAAAAAGACAATGGAAATGATATTCAAAAACTATATTTCTGCACAGATACAGCGGAAGAAGCCTATAGCATATTAACCCAACTTTCACTCATAAAAATATTTTCAACAAAAAATCGGCTGTTTTTTTATGCTAGCCCAACTATAACCCACTGAAAATAAGCGATAACATTTGATAGAATCTCCCAAAAACTAAATTGTAGGACACTTTTGTTCATTTTTCTTGTTGTATTTTTGTGGCATGCACGTGAATGTACAACTTCGTTTCAACCCTGCCACTTCACAAGAAGCTCCTTACTATCGTTTGAAAGAGTCTTATCGCGATGTGCGCGGACGTGTGCATTCCCTCATTGTGCTAAATATCGGTTTTGAGCCTTTACTGAAGCCCCTCCAAGTCAAGCGCATTGCAAGGGCATTGAGTTTGCGCTTCCAAAAGTAATGAGTGTTGATTTTGAGATAGTTGTGGATTTGTGGTACAGGTGGGGGATTATACCTAGAATAAACCATTGCGTTTCAAGCTAACTGTTTTCTATCCAAGAAATCACATAACTCGCTTTTTTACTGTATGGAATATGGTCTTTTATTTGAAATTTACCTATTATACCTAATGCTTTGCATGACTGCTCAAAATGACAAAGAGCTATTCCTAAGTCTATATCATCAAAGCCATTTGAACTTGATTTGTAGAAGTGAAAACAATTTTCATCCTTTACAACTCTCCATGATTGAGAATTATTTGCAGAAGGAGCTAGACGTACCATCTCCAAAGGTTTAGCAAATTTACCCGCCATATCAAAGGTCAATTTATTATCAAAATTCTTATCAAAAAAGTTTGATTCAAACGGTTTTCTGCGAGATGGCTTAGAACCTGTTAATATAGAATGAATACTTACGTGTCTCTTTTCATGCTCGTAGCCAAGAGGGGATACAATACATAACTTCTCACCTTCATTCAGATTTAATTGTTTTCTAAAGTCTTTTCGACTAAAGCTACCCCCAAGCCAACAAGTAGAAAGTCCTAAGGTTGTGCAATATAGCACGACTTGCTCAAACAAATATGCTGCTCCAACTTTATTCATATCGGAGCCTTTGACAACAAGTGTGATAAAGGTTTTTGCTCCTTTTATAAATCCATAAGTACCTAGCTTTATTGATTCATTATTTGTTTCTGTATGCACAATGTCAATACGAGCTTTTGCTCCAAATGGCATTTCTAGCGTATCAATATACGTAGCTACTTTTTTTATTGTTTCTTTATCGATTACCTCTTCTTTGAAAGTTCGCACAGACTTTCGAACCTTTATTGTTTCAAATATATCCATCGTATCTTTTTTTTACTCCCCCAACACCCTCTTAAACTCTTCCTTACTCGGCAACACAGTCTGATACTTCGTAGCGAATATCTGATTGTTATCCTCAGGAAGCGTATAGCGGACTACGGCTTCGTTTTTATCTTTGCATAGGACGATGCCTATGGTTTTGTTTTCGTCTTCCATGCGCATCTCTCGGTCATAGTAGTTTACATACATCTGCATCTGTCCGAGGTCTTCGTGGGTTACTTCGCCAATCTTCAAGTCAATTAGCACAAAGCATTTCAGAATGCGGTTGTAGAATACCAAATCAACTTTGAAATGCTTTTCTGAGAATGACAATCTTACTTGTCGCCCAACAAAAAGAAAGCCTTTGCCAAGCTCTAATAAGAAATGCTCTAGTTTATCAATGATGCTTTGCTCTAAGTCTGATTCCGAAAAGCTTTTATCTTCGGGCAGACCTAAAAACTCCAATGTTAGCGGTTCTTTTATCGCATCTTCATAGCGAGTTACAACTTGTCCTTCCTGTGCAAGTTTCATCACTCCCTCTTTATCTCTGCTCAATGCAAGCCTTTCATAGAGCGATGAGTTAAATTGTCGCTTCAACTCTTTCAAGCTCCAATTATTCTCTGCCGATTCTATCTCATAGAATTTACGCTCGTTTTCATTATCGATCCGCATTAGGAAAAGATAGTGCGACCAGCTTAGATTGAAAATCCTAGACGGTTTCTCGGATTTTACAAGAAGCCCCTCTTCATTATCCTCTTGAGATTTCCGAGAAACCGTCTCGGAAATTGAGTAAGCCAAATAGAAACGCCTCATATTCTCCAAATTATCTACAGAAAATCCTCTGCCAAACTCTCCTCTTAATCGTTTAGACAAATCTTCCAAGACCGACTTTCCATACTCCGCTCTTGCTTCTCCTCCTTGCTCATCTTCCACAATTAAGCGACCTATCTCAAAATAGGTTTGGGTCATAGTATTATTGATAGTGCGGACTACTTGGGTACGTGCTATCTGTAGCAATTTTGCTACTTGGCTGTATAGGTTGGTTTGAATAATAGGTTTAGTCATTTGCTATTAGTTTCTAAAATCAAGCATAAAATTAAACAAAATCTATTACTAACGATTAGTATTCAAGCAAAAGTTTTCGACATCGTTATTACATAAAATCATTTTTCCCTATCTTTACCCCACAAATAAGCAGAAAAAGTCTGCAAAGACATATTGAATAACTAGTATTCACAAGAACCTCGCTACAGAAAACTGCCAATTTTCAAGAGAAATGAGGGAACTGTGCAATGCTCGTGCCGTATTGGCGTGAGCTTGCTTTGTTTCGTTTCTCTGGGTATGGCAGTACCTCTGTAGCGGACAAGTAGGTTTCACGCCTCTTTTTTGTCGTTGGTTTTTGTGGCTACGCAATTTAAAAACCAATGAAAAGAGAAAAAGAAATTCTACAAGAAACGGAGGAGTACGTGTTAGCAAATCCCGATGCTACAGTAAGTTCAATTCCCAATGATTTACTATCCGAATGGGCTGAAGCTCCCGATGAATTAGCTCTTAAGATATTTGCAATAGTTTATCATTACTCGAAGTACACCAAAACATCACTTGAAGAGCTGACAAATAATGAGCCTCTATTAGACATTCACTACAACAACTTTTACCTAATAGTAAAAACCGAAAACATATCTAGAGATATTCCTTCTATGGCTTCAACAAGCACGTTCAAGTTGTTTGATTTTACTGTTTATGAAAAGGAAATTGCAGAAAGTCTAGAATCTTCCAAAGGACACTTCGAAAAGTATTATACAACAAACGATTAATAACACATTTAAATTATTACACAATGAAAAATTTATTTTTACTGCTATTTGCAAC
>JBKECH010000099.1:0-2146 GCA_047974415.1 Bacteroidales bacterium
AATGGACTCCGACCAAGCTCGAGATTAAAGAAGTTCATTTATCGTTTCGTAAATATCGTTGCCAAGTTCACTCGCAGCGGAAGACAAGAGGTCGTGCATCTAGCCACCGACAATGAAGCATTGATTCGCTGGGCAAACTCATCTTAAAAATCCGACTTCACGGCGTCTTGGCTTTCCCTCAATAGCCTGAATAAAGTGGGTAAGGGGAGGTATGCTCAAAAATAAGGGTTTTGCCACTTTTTCAACAATTTCCTCGAAAATTGTTGAAAACTATCCATTGTTTTGCATCGCAAAATAGGACTTGCGGATTTTGGGTTATGTGTAAGCACTAAACTCAAATAATTTGATGCTATTTCTATTCAATTATTATCCCATCCTAGTTTAATCATATCCTTCCTCAATAAAGGAAGGACTTTATCTTGTCCAATTAGCATCGTCTCCACAAACAGATGCATTCAATTCTCTAAAATATACTCCTTTTGCATTCACAAATGCACCATATCTTTCTTAATATCATGCATCTTTGATCGCGGAAGAACTTATTTCTGGCAAACGCTTCTGTATTTGCAGAAACACAAGATCCTCCAAAATCTCAGCTATTTTCTTTTGCCCATTAATCTTGTTTGGACTATTCGTCCGTCTGCATCACGAGCAATTTAGTTACACATTGCTGATCTTCTGAGATATCTATTAATACATTATTTATTTCAACCTTATGTCTTCCTATAATCTTTAAACCTTGGCAATAGGAATAAAAATCATTCTTTTTATCGTTATTCACCACAACTAAAGTCTTGGAATCACCACAGAGATAAGTGTCTAAAATGTAGTTGTAGTTCTTATTGAAAGACTTCTGATCTACGATGTTCTGTAGTTTCTCGCGGATATCATTCCCTATGATGGAATAGATGTCCGTTGTATCTCCCTCGCTGTAGCTTGGGATGATTTCTATCTCATGCATCACTGGATACTTGGTTTCTTCTGTCTGCAACATTACCATATATCTTCCAGGCATAGTATATTTATATATCGCAATGCGCTCCATAGCATCTACTCGCCCCGTCTCTCCAAATTCCCATCGCCAGCTTTTGGACGAACCATCGCCCTTGAAAGTAATAAACTCCCCCTGATAAGCACTGCTAGGTGCATCAATGGTAACAATCTCTGACTGATTAGACTTTTGAGGCAAGCGAACATTGACTACAAACTTCTCAACCATATCGTTGTCCACTCGCAAGCGTACTTGATATTTACCTGTCTGCGAAAAAGTGTATTCTCCTTGTTGCTTTTCCGAGCTATCGCCATTACCAAATTCCCATAACCAACTATTGGCACCGCGAGTACTGTCCGAGAAAACAATAGACTCGCCCAGTTCCACCTCTAGAGAAGAAACCAAAGCCTCGACTTTCTTCTCGTACATACACGAACGAGCTAGAAATGTAAGTGCTACCACCAAGCCGATTGACAATAGCACAATGAAGAATCTATAATTAAAGAGTTTATGCATAGTCTATCGTCGTTTGCTGTTCAGTTCATTTTTCTTTTTATCCAGACCTATTTGGCAATCCTCCAACTGCCTTTTGAAAGTAGCAATATTGGACTGCTTGCTCCACAGTTCTTTCTTATCGCCAAACCACATATTGTAGAAGGTAGAGGTCTGCGCAAAAACCTTATAGCGTTCATCGTGCTTGTTTAGCGTATAGATATTTTCTAACTCTTTCAAATAATAGTTGATATCATTCTCCACATAATTCGCCTGCACGCTCGGATTGTAGCTGTCAATCATGCTAAACAAAGAATCCACCATGAACATATGTTCCTTTTGCACATCTTGAAATTTGCTAATGCGTTCCATCTTCGAAATCACAAAATCTTTACCCACGTTTTGCTGCACATTGGTATAATAAAACAAACTCCAGCAACAAGCGAAGGTAACGATGGTGAATAGTAGCGTCACATAAGCAAAACCGATACGGTGTTCCTTTTTATTTTTAAAATTCTTTTGTGCCATAACTTATCTTTCAATCGTGAACCCACCAATGGTTAATCGTCTTGATACAGCAGAGTTATCCTCCATACATTTATCCAAATCACGTTTTATCAACGCTACGTCAATATTCGCCTGACGAATAGAATCTTTCACACC
>JBKECH010000022.1:0-3675 GCA_047974415.1 Bacteroidales bacterium
CGTTTTAAATTAGCATCCGATAAAGTGCTTCTCCTAACAATGTATGACAATCCCAAATGAGAAAGTTTGTGAGCATTAGCTAACAGACCTATAATGGTTTCCCTGATTGAAGCATAGCCTTTGAAACAAACAAATAGCATCACTACTAAATGATGGTAGGTATTAAACTTTTTGACGTAATGTTCCGCTTTGTGAGCCTTTGCAATACGACGTACTTCGCCTTTATCTATAAACTTTAACAATTGATTAAATATCGGCTGTCCGATAAAATTATTACTTTTACCCATGTCTTAACTTTTAAGTATAGTAGCTCAAAAGTAGGCATGCTGAGTCAGATTGAAAAATCTGGCTCAGTAATTTTTAACCGGACAGTAGTGTATTTCTTTAACTACCAAATCGTTGCCTTGTACTCTCAATACAAGAACGGTCTTACCTTTTTCTATAAACTTATTATGAATAGCAACAGCATTGTAAATGCGCTCTTTGATTATGACTGTTCCAATTGGATGCAACCACGAGCTGGCAACTCCTTTTTCACCAACAATTGTTCCTAGCGTTTCGCTTCCCTTATTGTATATCGCTTCAGCCGTAGACGCGTTGCTATCTATGGAATTATGCAATGCGACCCTGCCAAAAAAACCTTGTTTGTTGCTCAGTAGTTTTGCAAAAAGCAAACTGAGTCCTCCCACACCAATAAGCAAGGATATTATAAGGGATGAAAAAGCCACTCCTACACGAGATGTATCAACAGGTTCAAAGTTGAATATGTCATTGTTTAGAAGGCTGAATATCAGCCCTGTAAACATGCAAATAATCCCCAATATTCCCGCCAAACCAAAACCTGAAATAACAAACATCTCCAATGCTATTAAAATAACTCCAATAGCAAATAATATTATTTCCCAATTTGAGGCAAAGCCTTCTATATAAAGCGGTGCAAAGTACAGCATGGCAGCTATCAGGGCAAACACTAGGGGCACACCTATTCCTGGAGTTCTTATTTCCGTAAATATCCCAAGTACAATGATACTTATAAGTATTCCTGACACACTGGGTTTAATCAACCAGCCTATTAGCGTATCCATCGTTGTAGGTTTAAATTGGCTCACCTCTGAATCATCTATGTCAATACCTGCTCTTTCCAACACATCGTTCATTCCACTTCTTACACCCTCGCAGTAACGAAGATCGACAGCCTCTTCTGCTGTGAGTGTCAGAACATTACCGCTATCAGAAACTCCGGCAACACTTAGATTCTGATCTACCATCGCCTCCGCAATATCGGGATCGCGAAACCACTTGCCATCAACTTTACCATGAGATTCCGCAGTGGCTCGCATCATTGCTCGCATACGCGACTGATACTTGTCGGGAAGAGCCTGACCGTCCATACCATTGACCACCGTTGCTGCTCCAATAGTAGCACTACTTACCATAAAAATACTATCGCAGGCAATAGATATTAATGCTCCTGCCGATGCTGCATTATTGTTGATAAACACCCATATGGGCAGTTTACTGCTCAATATGGAAGTCCTGATTGAATCGGCATGCTTCAAAGTCCCTCCAAAAGTATTTAGGTCTATTATAAGTAGATCGCAAGTATCGCTCACCGCTTCCTCCAAAGCTCTGGAAAACAGACGGTGCGAGGTTGACCCCACTTCGTAATGGAACTCAAAGGTGCGTATCTTTTTGTAATTATTTGCATAAGTCTTCGTATAACATAAGACCATAAACGATAGGAATATCAACAGCAGGTACTTTTTCATGTGTGGTAAGTTTCACAAGGTTATTTTGGTTCAAATTTAGTCTTTTATTTTGAATTATTAGTGTCCGCTAAAGTTTTCATATAGCATAATTCTCTCATTAGAAGCTAATAGCGTCCCCGATAATTTGAAGAAAATAAAAAATGAGGTCGATATTTTTCGAAACTCAAATTACCTTTGAGCTAAGAAATCAAAACATGACCTCTCATGACAAATGTAAGCTTATTCTCTCAGATTATCCAGCATTTAGATCGTCATATCTTCAAGAAGTTAGTTAGGCAACACCAATCAGACAAGCATTGTAAAGGCTTTGGTAGTTGGTCTCTATGCTTTTCTGCCAGTTTGTTGACTTTATAGCTTGGGATTATTTCGAGCTCTTTGCAGAGCCTTTTGTAGGGGTCTCCATGTTTGCGAAGCTTGCCTTTCAATCCCCAAGGGATGGAATGATTATAGCCACGAGGCGAATGCCTTGGGGGAAACCAAGCCACACACCAATGCATTCCGCCCCGAAGGTGGCGATATTATTATCTCCCGAACTGTTATACAAATCTTGAGCGAATGCTTTTCTCTTTCTTCCGAGAGCTTGCCTGTTAGCAGTACTTTTTACCCACTACAAACAACATAGAGCCGTAATAACTAGTGTCTGTCCATAAAGCTCAAGGCTGTAAAACTCTGCAGGTCAATAGCTTACTTGAACGAATGATTAGTTTGCAAGCGAGCATAACGCAGATATTGGACTTTATAGACGGACTCTAACTAAACGACATTGCAATAAACTCTCTAAATTTTTCTAATCCTTTTTTTTCATCATCCCCGAGCTTGAAAATAATATTTTTTTGCCAATAGTCCAAAATGTCCGAATCATCCGTGTAGGCACTATCCACAGGCAGTAGCTGATGTAAATTAGCCAACACCATCCTAAAGGACTCATTTAAAAGACCTTCACAAGAAACATCAAGCTCTACATTAGTCGCCCAGACCGCAAACACAAAAGGCAAGCCTGTCATAGAAAACCATTCCTCGGCAAGGTCGTATGTATATTTGTAAGATTGTGTTTTCTCTGCACTAAAAACCTTATCCCCAATCAACAGCATCCCTTCGCCATCTTGCAATACCTCCTTATCACTGAGCCTAGTGATTACATCAGACTCCACAAATTTGGGTAATATGTTCCAATGGTGTTTTGCAAGAATTTTAATCAACATTGCCGAGGAACGAGAATGAGAATCCAAGTATATGATCCGAAGTCTATCCACATGAGTATTTGTAACTAAAACCACCGTTCGCACCGACTTGCAAGCACATATACCATAGTCCGTCATTCGCTTTAGTTTATTGTTACTTACCAGCTCTGCCACGGGTATCAAACCAAGATCTACTTTATTTAATGAAAGATTACTAGCACACGTAGCAGGCGTATCTATCTGTACATTAAAATATAAAGGGTTTAAAAAAGTTTCTATTGCGTATTTGTAGGGTCTGCTGTTTATATATTCTACTATACTTATTTTCAATCTATCCATGAAGTTCTTTTCTGACAAAAGTAATTAATTCTACTTTGACAGATTAAAAAAGTCTGATTTTTCTTACGTAATATGCAGATTATTAGTATATTAGCAGCATGAAAAACAACAAAAAATAAAGTGCTATGAGCAAAAAAAAATCTCTAGAAACAACAAAATCTATAGTAAGGCGTTAGGCGGGATAGCAAAAAGACTTTATCGCTATATGTCTGTATATCAACGACTTTTCGCAAATAAGACAAAGAGCAACTTTGATAAAGCGCAAACATACATAGGAGGTATAGTATTGAGTGATTTAAATAACATAGAACGCATCAGCGAAACGCTGGACGCAAGCTACTATCAGCTGCAACATTTCATTAGCGACTCAAAATGGGATGCAGGAG
>JBKECH010000113.1:0-1879 GCA_047974415.1 Bacteroidales bacterium
ATATCTACATAGGAACACAACGTATTGTCAGTAAATTAGGTGATGTAGGCAGCTTTGGTGTTGACCCGAGAAGGGAAGAGTACGCTGGTTCAGAGGTTTCAGGCACTGAGATGCCTGACTATGCCAGCAAGTACAAAGCCTTGCAGGAGGTAGTGAAAGACGAATACAAGGGCTTTGAAGTGCCTTATTTAGCTGTTGACAATGATGACTACGTAAATGGCGAAGGGTTCTGTTGTGGCGATGAGATGCGCACTAAGTCTACATTACCTGCGGACAATGTAGATTACGAGAAATTGCAATACTACTATCATCCCGACCACCTTGGAAGTGCTTCATATATAACCAATTTGGATGGCGAAGTGGTACAGCACATTGAGTATGTTCCTTTCGGCGAAGTCTTCCTTGAAGAACGCAATAATACTTGGAATACTCCTTATCTCTTTAATGGCAAGGAACTTGATGAGGAGACGGGATTGTACTATTATGGGGCTAGGTATTATAATCCGAGAGCTAGCCAGTTTCTGTCAACAGATAGATTTGCTGAAAAATATCCTTATGCCTCACCGTATCAGTATTGCTTGAATAACCCGATAAATGCTATTGATGTTAATGGAGATAGTGTATTAGTCAATAATGTCGGTGGGATTTTAGATGTTCAGAAAGATAATAATGGGGAATTAATTGATAAGAATGTATATCAACAAAATGATGATGGAGGATATGTTCAAATTGGAGAGTTAGGTGGAAATATAGACATATCTACGATAATGGATAATAAGTTGGCAGAAACAAGAGAAGAAGCAAAATCAATGGGCATGCTTGAGTATGGAAATACCGTAAGAGGTGGCAAAAAATGGGATTTAAAAGCAAATAAAGAGACAATATTTGGTGTTGCTTGGGAATACAGTGAGGAACAAAAAATATCAACTATATTTTCATTTTATCAATATGAAGGATTAAGTGCTGCTGATGTTGGTAATTATCATGCTGGATATGCCGGCAGATACACTGGTATTTTAAGATATAAACTTCTTAAAGGAGCAGGTGTCGCAGAGACAACCAAAGCTCTTGGTAATTGGCAATTTAAAGAAGGATTTAAAAGGTTAGGGCAATTATTAAATCCTTTTGATGAGCAATTTGGAGATAGAGCAGAAGATTATAAATGGAATACTCAAGGTATGAATGATGCAGCTTCTGAGATTTTTTACAATAATATGAATAGGACACTGACAAAATGAGACATGCAGTAATATTTTTTTTAAAAGTAACACTCTTTCAATTAGTTATGCTTATATTAATGTCGGCTTGTACAGACATTCACTCTAAAAAAGAACATCTCTCTACGATTCAGCTAGATAGAGGCTTGTACAACGAGTTATACCGTGTCTATAGTGGTGGAGTTTGGGCAGGTAATACTAATACTGAATATTTGACAGATTCACTTTGTTTTAGGAAGTATCTGGGGTACACAAATGATAATGAAAGGTTTGAGATAGTATTTATAGACTCAGTAAGAATATCTGTTTGTAAGGTAAACATTTCGCAAAAAGATACAGTTGAATGTCAAATTTATAATATCAGCCTTTTAAAAGAGGAGGGACGGTTTGAATAAACCATCATAAAAATCGGGTAATGGTTCAGATATGTTGAATGGTAATAAATAAAATGTATTATATTTGTAAATGAGCGACTTATGCTTTTGGGTAAGTTGCTCATTCAAGTATGCTAGAACATCACAATTGTATTTTCAATATCTAAAAAGACCATAAAATGAAGCCAAACCAACCCTTAAGCCTCAGACATGCTGACAAGACTAAGGTGTGCCGCTTGTGCAAAGGGAAACTTGTAAAATTTGGAACTTCTTCTGCAGGTAAACAAC
>JBKECH010000143.1:0-7167 GCA_047974415.1 Bacteroidales bacterium
ATGTTGGGAGCTAGGTACACTTTGTCGTAGGCATTGATGGTGGCGGTGTAGTTTTCCTCTACCGGCACTACCTCTCGCTTCACTTGGATGGTTTTCACTGGCTTTTTCAGCGCTTGAGTGCCTGCATTGTCGGCTTTGTCTTTGTTTCCGCAAGAGGCTAGGGCGAATGCAGCTATGGTTAGAATTAAAATCTTTTTCATTTATCGTATTATTATTATTATTTAAATATTGTTGTAGAAGCGTTCCAGTTCGATGTAGGCTTTCAGCACATCGAGCATCGATTGGATGTAGCTCGACTCGGCGTTGAGGTAGTTGGTATTTGCCGTGGTGAGGTCTAAGCTCGACATCATGCCAGCATCATATTTTCGGTTGATATTGCCGAACACCCGTTTCGCCACATCCACATTTTTCTTTTGTGCATCATATTGGTCGAGTGCCGTTTTCAGGTTTGCTTTAATGGTTCGGTCTTGGCTTAGCAGGGCATCGTTGAGTTTATATTTATCATTCTGCAATGACTCCAGCTGTAGTTTTGCTTGATTGACTTTTGCCTTGCGTAGACCCGACGAAAAAATGGGAATGTTTAGGTTGAACATCAATGTGTGATTTGGATTCATATTGAAGTTAGGGGCTACTATTTGCTTCAGGTAGTTGTACCTTGCCGACAAGGTAGGTAGGTATTCAGACTTCGCTAATTTTACTTGTTTCTCAGTTATTCCTTCCTGTTGCAATAAAAGCTGATAATCAATATTTTCATTTATGTTAAACACTTTTATCAAAGCTGCATAAAAGTTGTCAGGGTCGAAAAAATCATCCAATCCTTGAGTCAGCTGAACTTCCGAAGTTGGGTTAATGCCTATTTGCAGTTTCAATAAGTCATAAGCAATACTAATCTGGCGTTTTGTGCTTCGTAAGGAGCTTTCTAGCGACGTTGCCTGTATTGCCAGCTGATCAACGTCTGTAAGTTCGGCCACTCCTGCTTTGTACATAATTTCTGTCTGACGATTTAGCTTCTTCACATTCTCTAGGTTCTGTTCTAATATCTGCTTGGAACGTTCGGACAGCAGAATTGCGTAGTAAGCATCAGCTACTTGTTGTTTTATATCAAGTTCGGTCTTTTCAGCAGATTTGTCAAGTAGCTCTTCATAAAGCTTTGCCGTCTGAACTCCGACTATATATGCTCCACTAAACAATAGTTGCGAGGCTGTGGCGTTGAAATTGCTAGTGTTGTTGAACTCTATCTTAGAGCTTGCTCCTCCTCCGAAGTCTATTGTATTGGAGGCACCAAAGAAGGTAGTATAGTCTACAGTCGCACCAAGCTGAGGTAGCCCTTGAGCAATTGCTTCCCATGTGGCTTCGTGTGCTTCGTCGATACTCAGTCCTACTTTCTTCAGATCCCAATTATATTCCAATGCTAAGGTCTTGGCATCCTCCAAACTCAATATGTAGGTTTGGGGCAGAGTGCTGTCCTCTCTCTTATTAAGGCTATCCGTCAAAGGCTCTTTGTCTTGTGCTATTGCAGATATTCCAAACATTAGTAATATCGAGAATAATGTTGTTTTTATGTTCATTTGTTTATGATTCTGCAATAAGCTGTAAGCCATAGGCTTTATGCTTTTGCTGGTTTGTTAATCATCCTCCTGTGTGTAGTTAGGCTTACAGCCTATAGCCTACTGCATGAAGGTTTCATCTGTTTATATTTTATTTTTCTTCCTTATTTTATTGTATTCATCTATTCCTTTCGGAGTACATACAGCGTGCAGGTTGTAGTCTAGAAAATCAATAATGTGTTTGCCTGAAACTAAGTCCTCCTCGCTAAATTCTGAAATATCCGAAGTAATAACAGCGTTGGTCATTGTAACGCAGAGCTTGGCAATAAACTCTGGGTCTATCTCTTCTCTGACAAAGCCTTGCTCCTGTCCGCTTTTAATGTGGGCGCAACAACTTTTGTATATTAACTTATTTTTATATGACGACAATTCCGCCAACTCGGCAGGATAGAACTTTTTAAGGTCGAAGATAAAAGTTGCTTTGATGAATTTATTGCCTTCTATGACTCTCTTAGCATGTTTTACTTCCCGCTCAATATAACTCCTTTTGCTATTGGTTCTGTAGCAAAATTCTTGCTCTATTAACTCTTTTATATAAGATATACTTTCAACAACAATTTCATTTTTATCCTTAAAATGTTGATATAAAGTTTTCTTAGACATTCCGAGTAACCTAGCGATATCGTCCATACTCATGCTCTTTATGCCGTACTTTAAAAATCCGTTTGTGATGGTTTTTATGTATTCTTTTCTTTCGTTCATGCGGCAAATATACAAGGAAACTTTCTACCTGCAAATAGTTTCCGCAGTTTCAATAGTTAAGTTTCCATTAAAAGCTTCTGTGTTTTTGATGGCCTGGGTTTAATTGCCTGTATGGCAGTTGGATAGTAAGCTGAGTGTGTCTAGGATGAAAGTTCTTGATACGAGTTTTAAGTTCAAGAAGAGAAGTTGTAACTATTTTTTTATGTTATGGATATCTTTTTTACTCTAATTTCATGTCTTCCACCCTCAAAAGAGGTGTGTAGAAATTTAGTTAAAACCTTCAAGGCATCATCTTTGCTAATGAATCGAGCAGGAATAGTACATACATTGGCATTGTTGTGCAATCTTGCTAAGACAGCAATCTCGTCGTTCCAGCACAAAGCTGCACGAGCGCCATTGTATTTATTGACCACCATGTTTATCCCGTTGCCAGATCCGCAGATTGCGATTCCAGTCTCAAATTCCTTTGAGTCAATAGCCTTTCCCAACTTGTGTCCCCAATCAGGATAATCAGTTGCATCTGAGCTGTAGGTGCCGAGGTCTTTAAGCTTGTAACCCCAGGTTGGCATCTTCTCAATGATATAAGTTTTCAAATCAAATCCTGCATGGTCGCTAGCTATAGCAATAGTCTTCATGTGTTTTAAATACTGCAATAAGCTGTAAACCATAGGCTTTATGCTTTTGCTGGTTTGTTAATCATCCTCTTGTGTGTAGTTAGGCTTATAGCTTACAGCCTATACCTACTGCATGAAGGTTTCATGTGTTAATCCTTCGTAGAAGCGCACTTTAGGGATTAATGTCGCGCAAAGATAATACTTATTTTATGAGTTTGAGGGTTTGCAGTATACTCCACCCAGAACACCGCTATGCCATTTATTGTAGAATGACTACTTTTGTGCGTTTAATACAAAGTTTTGAACTGCGATGAGTGAAATTAATGATGTCCAAGACCAAATAATCGAGGAATTTTCTATTTTTGACGACTGGATGGACAAATATGCGTACATAATAGAGCAGGGTGGAAATTTGGAAAAAATAGACCCCTCCTTGAAAGGTGAAGATAAGCTAATAAACGGATGTCAATCAAAGGTGTGGTTAATCTCTGAATATATAGACGGAAAGATAGAGCTGAAAGCCGAAAGCGATGCTGTAATAGTAAAGGGTATTATCTCTCTCTTGCTTCGAGTATATTCGGGAAGAACTCCGGACGAGATTATGAATGCAGAGCCGTATTTTATAGAAAAGATAGGACTTGCACAGCATTTGTCTCCAACTCGCTCCAATGGGCTTCTTGCGATGATTAAGCAGATTAAGCTATATGCAAGTGCATATAAAAAGATGCAAGCCTAGAATTATTAATTGAAGTCTGTCTATAAAGTCCAATATCTGCGTTAATTAATGCCACTTGAGGGCGAACATACAGGTTTTCCCTGCATGGTATTTAACTTTTTAGTTCAGGCTCATAATCAGATGGATAAATATTATTTATGACAGTAGAAGAAAAAATTATAGAACACCTAAAAGAAGTTTACGACCCCGAAATACCCGTGAACATATACGATTTAGGATTGATATATAGCGTGAGTGTCAGCGAAAATAAGGCACATATAGTAATGACACTCACTGCTCCTGGTTGCCCCGTTGCCGACATACTCCTTGACGATGTGAAGCAGGCGGCACTAGCTCCCGACGAAGTGGAGGATGCGGAAGTTGAACTTACCTTTGAGCCACCTTGGGATAAGAGTATGATGAGCGAAGAGGCGCGTCTAGAACTTGGTTTTTTTTGAGCCCTGAAGCCATGTCGGCAAGCTTTGAAAGATATAGCTCCATTATCAAAGCCAAGGCATTCGATTTGGGCTTCGATAAATGTGGTATTGTTAAAGCACAAAACCTGTATCAGTATTCCGACAGCTTGGACCATTGGTTAAACAGGGGGTACAATGCAGAAATGGAATACATGAACCGTAACAATGAGAAGCGCAAAGACATCCGCAAAATGGTAGATGGTGTCAAATCGCTAGTCCTTGTTTTGATGAACTATAACAGTAATAACAATACAGAAGCCAGCAAGTGCAGAGTTGCAAAATATGCACTAGGTAAGGACTATCATTTTGTTATTAAAGAGAAACTGGCAAAACTGAAAGAGTTTATAGATGAAAACATTGCTCAGACAAGGGGTCGAGCCTTTACCGACTCGGCACCAGTTATGGAGCGTAGCTATGCTGTACTTGCCAATTTCGGATGGATAGGCAAGAATAGTATGCTTATAAATAAAGAGCTGGGCTCGTTTACTTTTATCGGAGAGCTGGCACTAAACATCGAACTTAAGTATGAAGAAACGACTTATAAAGATAGATGTGGATCGTGCACCAGATGTATTGATGCCTGTCCCACTCAGGCAATAGTGCCAAACGAAAGAATGGTCAACTCTGAAAAGTGCATATCATACCAAAACATAGAAAAGAAAGGCACAATGCTCCCCGAAATTGCTAAACTTTCGCAAAGCTATGTTTTTGGTTGCGATATATGCCAAAATGTTTGTCCGTGGAATAATAAAGCCCCTTTGCACAATACCCCTGAATTTGAGCCTATTGATGAGATATTTAACCTCGATGTAATTGCAAAAGAAGAATTCAATAAGGTTTTCAAAAGCTCTCCCTTGCAAAGAAAAGGTTGGGAAGAGATAATGCGCAACATCTCAGCCATCTCCAGGTAGAAACGAACCAAACATTACTCTTTTACAAGCCTAGAGCAGTCCTCTGCCAAAGTCAAAACATTAAGACTTGTTTGGTTTAATTAAGTTCAGTATCTTTGCTCGCAACTGATTAGTTTAAATGTAATCATAATAAAACAATAATCCATGGGTATAAAGAAAATCGCATGCATTGGGGCAGGGTATGTAGGAGGACCAACAATGGCAGTAATTGCACAGCAGTGTCCTCACATTCAAGTTGTAGTTGTAGATCTTAACGCCGAGCGTATCGCAGCCTGGAATGATTCTGATTTGAGTAAACTCCCAGTATATGAACCGGGATTAGATAAAGTAGTAGGGGAGGCTAGAGGTAGAAATCTTTTCTTCTCTACTGAGGTTGATAGGGCAATCGACGACGCCGAAATGATTTTCATGGCTGTAAACACGCCGACCAAAACTTTTGGTATAGGACGAGGAATGGCTGCCGACCTTAAGTTTGTCGAACTCTGTGCCCGACAAATTGCTCGTGTTGCCAGGAATGATAAGATTGTTGTAGAAAAATCTACACTCCCCGTTCGTACAGCCGAATCCATAAAAACTATACTAGAGTCGGAGGGTAAAGTAAATTTTCAAATACTTTCCAACCCCGAATTCTTAGCAGAAGGAACCGCCATAGAAGATTTATACAAGTCCGACAGGGTTCTCATCGGGGGCGCCGAAGATGAAAAAGGGCAAAAAGCCATTCAAGCACTTGTGGGTATCTACGCCAATTGGATTCCTAGAGAGAAAATTGTTACTACTCGCTTGTGGTCTTCCGAGCTTTCTAAACTCACTGCCAATGCATTCTTGGCGCAACGTATTTCAAGCATAAACTCAATTTCGGCACTTTGCGAAAAGACAAATGCTGATGTCGACGAAGTGGCACGTGCAATCGGGATGGACAGTCGCATAGGATCGAAATTCCTGAAATCGTCAGTAGGATTTGGGGGATCTTGTTTTCAGAAAGATATCTTGAATTTGGTTTATTTGTGCCATCACTTCGGATTGCCCGAAGTTGCCAACTATTGGGAACAAGTCGTTATTCTGAATGATTATCAAAAACGCCGATTTGCAAAGAATATCATCAACAAGCTATTCAACACCGTGTCAGGCAAGAAAATAGCTTTTTTGGGCTGGGCATTTAAAAAAGATACCAACGATACCAGAGAGTCAGCAGCCATATATGTTGCCGACGAACTGCTGCAAGATAGAGCAGAAATACATGTGTACGACCCCAGAGTGACAAGCGAACAGATTTACACTGATTTAGAATATTTGCAAGCCCACCGAAGAAGTGATGTCGACAAAAACGAGACCCTGAGTTTGGAGGATATACGCTCTCTCGTAACTGTCCACAATAAACCATGCAAAGCGATGAGCGATGCTCATGCTATAGCAGTTCTTACCGAATGGGATGAGTTTAAAACATATGATTGGCGAGAGGTATATGCAAATATGAAGAAACCAGCATTTGTATTCGATGGTCGAAATATTTTAGACAGATTTGCTCTGGAAAAAATCGGCTTCGACGTGTGGAATATTGGGAAGTAATAAATTAATAACAAACTCCATGAGATACTGAGACCTCAAAAAGACGACTACCAAATTGAATAGCAATTCAGTAGGCAGTTTTGCTACTAAAGTTACTTCGAGAAAAACAGAACATGAAACCTTCATGCAGTAGGCTTTAAGCTTTCTGGCACACAGACGAATGATTAGCCCTGCAAAAGCTTAAAAGCTATATGCAGTAGGCTTATTGCTGTATCTTAAACAGAGCTAAAGAAAATGTTATGAAATTATTTCAAGACCAAAAGGTTTTGGAGTGTCTAGAAAACCGACTTAGAAAAGAGGGAGGTGAGTTGGCTACAAATTGTAGTCAACTGAAACAAGCAGCAGATGGGAAAATGCGAGTAACAGATGTTGCCGACACAAAACAGTTGTTGCGACTGGTTCGGTGAGAGAACTATTGGAACGCACGATGGGAAAGAAGAAGAATAGCCAACAAATCATTTGCCTGTTGCGAATGGTTTGTTACTTTTGTGGAGTTATAATATAAAATGATACGACAATTATTATTATAGATAAGGATAGTCAGCAGGCAAAGCAGTTTCGTGAACACATCAAGAC
>JBKECH010000131.1:0-23044 GCA_047974415.1 Bacteroidales bacterium
GGCTTCGGCATTTACACCGATGATGATGGAGGCTTGATGACGATGACCACCCACGCTTATCGTCGGAGCTTGGTTGAAAACCCGGAATTATCGGCCGAAATATTAATCAGTCGAGCTTTTCGACGCATGATTTGCTTCGGAGCAAAGCCCAAAGCGCTAACCGCATTTTTATATCATATTGACATTGCCAATGCCGATGGGCAGAACATAGCTGCAGGAGTGAAGCGAGGAATAAGCACTTGTGCTGCAAAGGTATCTAAAGAAAAATGTTATTTTAACAGGGATACATGACCTGCATAAATTAATGCACGAAACGCATTTTGTCGACAAAATTTTATTTTGTTTTGAGAGGGCGAACAAATAAATGCTTCTATGTCGAATATAATTGGGGGGGGGCAATGATTAATTCAATCTAAAAAAAACATGCGTTAGTACACCTACTGCGTGCTCTAATCTCTTCAAAACAAGCGCTGTGCTGGATTCATAAGCAATGCATTGCGTCTCTACCTCACCAAAAATATTGTTTTATCGAGCTTGAAGCCCTCGCTACGGCATCCCAATGTATATTCTGGGCTCAAGGTCATTTGTTGCAAATGCCTTTCCAGCCCGAAGCGCATGCTCTGGGGAAAAACTTGCGAAATTGGTGGAGTAAGCAAAATTAGCTTATCTTCGTGGTGAATTGGCGAACATTAATTTATGAGAGATACAGTAGAAGGCACAGTGCTTAAATCGACAGGTAGCAGATACATAGTTGAATGTACCCACGGCAGAGTGTTGTCGTGTTCCATAAGAGGGAAATTTAGGCTGAAAGGAATAAGAAACACCAACCCCGTTGCAGTTGGTGACAATGTTGCTGTCGAGCCCGATGCAGGCGTAGAGCATTCGGGCGTTATTGTTGGAATAAGCCCCAGGAAGAACTATATTATCCGTAAGTCGACTAATCTTTCTAAGGAAGCGCACATCATTGCCTCTAATGTCGACAGGGCATTTATTGTCGTTACACTAAAAATGCCTGAGACAACATTTACCTTTGTCGACCGCTTTTTGGCGTCTGCCGAAGCATACCGTATACCTGCAAGCATAGTGTTTAATAAAGCTGATATTTATAAGGACGACATTGACTACCTTGCACAATGGATTGACACCTATCAGCTTGCTGGTTACGACTGGCTTCTGACCTCCACCCTGACTGGGCAGGGTGTTGATGAGCTTAAAATGCTTATGAAAGATAAAATCTCTGTATTCGCAGGGCATTCGGGAGTAGGGAAGTCCTCCTTGGCAAATTCTGTCGAGCCTGGTTTGGAGCTGAAAACATCGAAGATTTCAGAAAGTCGCCATAAGTCCGGGAAGCACACCACAACCTTTGCCGAGATGTTTCGCTTATCTTTCGGTGGAGCAATAATAGATACGCCCGGCATCAGAGCCTTTGGAGTTCTAGATATGGCAAAGGAGGAAATTTCTCATTTCTTTCCAGAGATATTTAAATATTCAGAAGTTTGTAGGTTTAACAACTGCACTCATACCAACGAACCTAACTGCGCAGTGAAGCAAGCAGTGGAAGACGAGCTTATTGCCAGCACTCGCTACAATAGTTACCTCGGACTTCTGGAAGATGATACGAAACATCGTATGTAGCCATGCTTCGGGGTGAACGTCAAGCAAAGGCACCTCACTAATATCATGCAATAAACCCAGAATATGTATTAGTTCACCTGCTATGTGCTCCAATATCTTCAAAACTAAGGTGTTGCTGGTTTTAGACGCAATACACAACGTCTCTACCTCGCCGTAGCGGTAATGCGCTTTGTTCACTAAAACCCCTTATTCTATCGAGCTTAAAGTCCTCGCTACGGCGTTCCAGTGCATATAATCTGGGATAATGTCATGCAATAAGCTAGCCCAAAATCATCCCTATTATACTTGCCGACATCAACGAGGCTAGCGTCCCAGCCAACAAGGCACGAGGCCCTAGCTTTGACAGTACCTGTCTTTTGTTGGGGGCCAAAGCCCCTATACCTCCAATCTGAATGCCTATTGAAGCAACGTTGGCAAAACCACAAAGAATGTATGTTGACATTATTACGGATTTGTATTCGTGAAAAGCTCCTGTCGATTTTAGATCGGAAAGACTGATGTAACCAATAAACTCTGTCATGATTATTTTTTCGCCCAATAACTGACCCGCCAAAGCAATGTCCTGCGAGCATATACCCATTACCCACATTACCGGTGCAAATATATAGCCCAGTAGAAATTGCAAAGATAACTTGTCAAACTGCCCATTGGTGGCAACCGCAATCTTGTCGTTTAGTTCTATTACACTACCCGTGAAGCTGAAAATATAATTTAGCATAGCAACAAGGGCGATGAAAGCCAATAGCATACCTGCAACATTAACGGCCAGCTTTATCCCTTCTGATGTTCCGTTAGAGATGGCGTCTAGCTCGTTCGAACCCATCTTGTCTTTACTTACTTTTACGTCAGTGTTTACCTTCTCGGTGTTGGGGACTAAGATCTTAGAGAAAACTATCGCTGCTGGAGCGGCCATCACAGAAGCCGTCAGAAGATGCTTAGCAAATTCCAAACGCAAAACTGGGTCGTCGCCTCCAAGCATCCCTATGTATGCTGCCAATACTCCTCCCGCAAGGGTTGCCATCCCGCCTGTCATCACAAGCATCATCTCGGAAGTGTTCATCTTTGAAAGATAAGCTTTAATCATTAATGGAGATTCTGTTTGCCCGAGAAAGATATTGCCAGCAACCGATAAGGACTCTGCTCCTGATAGTTTTAGAACGCGCGAGAATACCCACGCCATTGCCCATACAACCCTCTGGATAACACCCCAATAAAAAAGAAGACTAGTAAGAGCCGAGAAAAAAATGATGGTGGGAAGTACCTGAAATGCAAAAATGTATCCGAATTTTGTGTTGTCGAGTAAAGATCCAAAAAGAAATTCACTGCCAGCTTTTGTAAAATCTAATATCTTTACGAATATCTTGCCGAAAAACTCAAAACACTCTTTAACTCCAGGTATATACGTTATGCTAACGGCAAGCACAATTTGTATTGTCAACCCCAAGATTACAGCTTTCCATGATATCTCCTTTCTATTGCTTGAGCATAGATAGCCTACAGCTATCAGGAATGCCATGCCTATGGCTCCTCGTAGCAGAGACATCGGCTTGAATTCATACTTAGATTCCTTCTGCCGTAGTAGTATATTTGAAGTATTTGACACCTCTTCCTCAGTATTTTGGTTTAGAGCGGTTTTTTCCGTAGTCGCCTGACGAATGTTGTTTTGTGCGCCACTTACAATAGGTGTCGTTCCGCAAAAGAATATAACAAGCAGAAGTACGTATTGTTTCATGTGTTTAAAAATCTGCAATAAGCTGTAAGCCATAAGCTTCAGGCATATAGCCTGCCGCATATAACTTTTAAGCTTTTGCTGGTTTATAATCATCCTACTGCATGAAGGTTTCATCTGTTTAATCTTTCCATTAATAAATCAAGCTCCAAAGATATTATTTTTTTCGTCACCATATAGTAGCTCATGCATAGGACTTTTGAGTGGAGCTCAATCCAGGAAGTTTGGTGGGACCAAGTTTATTTCGTAGATTTGCAGTTCTATAAAACATAGATAAGATCGTCTATAAAGTTTAATCTCTACATGATGACCGCTTTGCGTATACTCGCAGAAAATATGGTCTGGTGTTAAACAAGACCGTACTCTTTTTTTGATGTAGAAATACATCAGCTTAATTAGTGCCTGTCAATAATGTTAAGAGCCTGAATTAGAAAGTTAAATATCAAGGCTTGCCCTTCTCTGCACGTTGGGAGTTTGTGAATTGCAAGTAGAGGACGCCGACTTGGACGTCACTACCTGCGTAAACTACTAATTTGAAAGAGAGCATAACACGGAGATTGGACCTTGTAGAAGATGGGCCCTAATTAAAAACTAGAAAAATATGTCGAACATAGATATTGACGAAAATATCAAAATAGAAGTAAAAAATGTTTCTTTAATCTTCGGAAAAAGGAAAGAAGAAGCAAGAAAACTTCTTGAACAAGGAGCTACAAAATCAGAAATACTGAAAAAGACCAAATGTATAATCGGAGTTAATAAAGCTAATTTTAAGATTGAAGATGGGGAGTTCTTTGTAATTATGGGACTCTCGGGAAGTGGGAAATCTACACTTCTTAGATGTCTTAATCGTTTGATTGAGCCAACTTGTGGAGATATTTTTGTTAATGGGATGAATATAACTAGAGAAAGTAATAAAATGCTTTTGCAAACACGACGCGAGGAAATGAGTATGGTGTTTCAGAGTTTTGCCTTACTTCCACATCGTACCATTATCGATAATGTGGCATTTGGTTTAGAGGTCAGAGGTGAGGATAAAGATATTCGACTAAAAAAAGCAAAAGAAGTCATCGATAACGTTGGACTTTCGGGTTTTGAAGAGAAATTCCCACATCAGCTTTCTGGCGGAATGCAACAGCGAGTTGGTATTGCAAGGGCTATTGCTAACAACCCCGAAGTGCTTTTGATGGACGAAGCCTTCTCTGCGCTTGACCCCCTCATCAGAAGCGACATGCAGGATGAACTACTAGAAATTCAACAGCGACTAAAGAAAACAATAGTTTTTATAACTCACGATCTTGACGAGGCAATAAAACTTGGTGATAGAATTGCAATAATGCGCGATGGTATTATCGAGCAGATAGGAACGTCAGAGGACATATTGACCAATCCAGCAAGCGACTATGTAGAAGCATTTGTCGAGAAGGTCGATAGACGATCTGTCATTAAAGCCGAAACTCTGATGCGTAAGAAATTTCCCGTGTGTAGAATATCCACCGATGGTCCAAATGCTGCTATAAGAAAAATGCAAAGCAGTGGTCTCGAAGTGCTTCCTGTGGTCGATGCGTCTAAGAAGTTTCTTGGCTGGGTGTGGCTCAACAATGCAATGTCAGCCAAAAAGAAAGCTCAGCTACTTGAAGATATAATACGCACAGAAGTGCCTTCGGTTTACAAGGACCAAACCGTCGAGGAAATGTTACCCTTGATTATGGGCTCGCGGTCTCCTCTCCCTGTAATAGAGGAAGGAACAGGTAAATTATTGGGGATAGTGTCGCAAATGTCGCTGATCATAGAATCAACCCCCTACGATAAAAAAGAAATTGTAGAATTGAAAGAACAAGCAATCGAGCAAAACGACTAAATAAAGTCCGTATATAAAGTCCAATATCTGCGTTATGCTCACTTTGCGAATTAATCATTTACACAAGTAAACGCCCAATTCACAGAACAGCAGGCCTTGATATCTAACTTTATAGTTCAGACTCTTAATATTATGTACAAACATTAAATATATGGAAGATAAAATAATAGATATAGGGCAGTATGTTGAACGCCTAGTCCTGTGGATGACCGAAAACCTACCAGCCTTGTTCAACTTTATTAAAAAATCGGGAAACCATTCCATCGAAGCCTTGGAGTATTACTTCGTATCGACACCTTTCTATATCGTAATACTGTTTTTTGTGGTCTTAGCATGGTTTAATGTAGGGCGAGGGTTCGGTCTTTTTACGCTCTTTGGATTAATGCTAATTTACTGTATGGGCTTTTGGGCCGATACGATGGAAACTCTTTCCTTAGTTGCAGTATCAACAATTATAGCGCTAGTCCAGGCCATTCCATTGGGGATATTAATAGCAAAAAGTAAAACCGCCAACAAGATATTTCGTCCGATACTAGACCTCATGCAAACAATGCCAGCATTTGTTTATTTGATACCTGCGGTTTTGTTTTTTAGTATAGGTAAGCTCCCCGGAGCTTTTGCAACTGTAATTTTTGCAATGCCTCCAGCAGTGCGCTTTACGGCGCTTGGAATACAGCAAGTGCCGAAAGAGCTGATAGAATCGGCAAGAGCCTTTGGTTGCACCCCTTGGCAGATGTTGTATAAGGTAGAGCTACCAGTTGCCAAGGACACCATATTTGCAGGGGTGAATCAGACCATAATGATGGCTCTTTCTATGGTAGTGGTAGCAGGAATGATTGCTGCCGGTGGGCTAGGAGAGCGAGTGCTGGAGGGTATTAACAATCTTGATATCGGACTCGGGTTCGAAAGTGGCTTGGCAGTAGTAATTCTGGCGATAGTGTTGGATAGAATAACACAAGCATTAGGAACGAAGACAAGAATAAAGAAGAGGCAAGACAAGAAAATAGAGACCCTAGGTTTAGCTATTTTGCTGATTATGTCAATGTTTTTTGTGTCAAAGAAAATACACAGTTCTATAGCCGATAAACAAAAAGAACGTGTAAGCATAGCTTATGTTGATGGCTGGGATGAAGGAGTGGCAATGACTTATGTCATAAAAGAGATTCTTGCAGACAAAGGATATGAGGTAGAGCTTAAAAATGCTGCCGTAGACCTTATATTTGCATCATTGTCTAATGGCGACACGGATCTTTTTCTAGATGCTTGGTTGCCAATAACTCATGGGTCAAAAGTCGATAAGTTTAAGGATGATATTGAGTTGTTAGGCAAAAACTTCGACTCCGCAAAAATAGGATTGGTAGTTCCTAAATATATACCGATAAATACAATTGAAGAGCTCAATGAGAATGCTGAACGCTTCTCTAATCGCATTGTTGGAATAGAAAAAGGAGCTGGAATATCTCTGAAAACCGATGTGGCAGTAGGCGCGTATAATTTAAATCTGGAACAAATGAACTCTTCTTCGGTGGCCATGCTTTCGGAGTTGCAAAAAACAATAAGCAACGAAGAATGGATTGTTGTAACATCGTGGCAACCTCACTGGATGTTTGGACGGTGGGAGCTTAAATTCCTAGAAGATTCAAAAGGGGTATATGGAGCAACAGAGCAAATATATACTTATGCTCGCAAAGGATTTTCGAGCGATAATCCTGAGATTGCTCAGCTTTTAAGCAAGTTTTGTCTTTCCAATGCACAGATGTCAAGTTTGTTGTTGGTGTTTAGTGAAGCTGAAAAGAAGAAGCCAGAGGTGATACGCAAATGGATTGAGGATAATAAAGATTTAGTCGAAAGTTGGAACTGATTTGTTTTTAGGTGTTTAAAATGCTACAATAAGCTGTAAACCATAGGCTTTATACTTTTGTCGGTTTGTAGTCATCCTCCTATGTGTAGTTAGGCTTATAGCTTACAGCCTATAACCTACTGCATGAAAGTTTCATCTGTTTATAATTTATTTTTTAGTTGTCACATGTATCTTGCCAATTTACTCATGCTCCTGTGTGAGCCCCCAACTCTAATGACTCGTTTCACCTAATTGAAAGTCTTTAAACTCTGAATCATGGCATTGGAACGTTAATACATAGAAGTTGTTTAAAGTTTTCTTAGCCAAATCACAATGAAAGCCAATATATTCATAGACTTCCAGTGTGTTGTTTTTGTTTCAAACCTTATTAAAAGTCCTTTAAATGCATCTAGCCAAGCATTGGTTCGTTCAACTACAAATCGTTCTTTATACAGCAACTCATCAAATAGATATTTATACTCCGAATTATTTTTCTTATTGAAGTCTATGTTGCCGACTATTTCCTCAGCTTCCAAGAAATCTCTAAATTTCTTCACATCAAAGCCTGCATCAGCATTGAGGAACAGTACCTCATGATTGATTCCGACCTGTTTCAAATCTAAAATCATCTCTTTAGCAATGTCTAGTATATTATAAGCATCATTATGATTCCCTGATATAGGCTCACTGTATGTAACAGGAAGCCCCTGACTATCTGTCATTATCAGCATATTACTTGTTTTAGCCTTTTTCCTGCCTTGGTGGGCAACAGCTCCACCTCCTCGTTTTGCAGGAGTATGAGTACCATCAAGCTGAGCACTGGATAAGTCTAGCTGATTTTTATATTTTGCACGTAGAGTGTTCCAAAGACTATCCCAACTGCCATCTTTACTCCATTTCTTAAAATGGTAATAAACACTTTCCCAACTATACTTTGTCTGAAAGAACTGTCTTGTTGGTAGTTGACGCCATTGGCAACCTGTTTTTAAACGGTACAAAATAGCTTGAACTACCTGATATGCTGGGTTGCACAAGAAAAGGTGTCAAGAAGTTGTTTTGATGAGTAACTACAAAGAAAAATACTTGCAAAATTAATGTTTTGCAGGTATTCAACATTCCTAAAATTAACTAACTTTTTGCTCCTCAGGTAGGACTTGAACCTACGACCTACGGATTAACAGTCCGCCGCTCTAACCAACTGAGCTACTGAGGAATTTTATCTTTCACCTCATGTCCTCTTATAAAGACGATGCAAAGGTAATACTTATATTCAAATAAAAAAGTATCTTCGCATAAAAAAATAACATAATGGCAAAAAAAATAATTGGTGTTGGTAGCGCATTGATGGATTTTATGTTTAAAATCTCTGATAATAAGATTCTTGAGCGCTTTGATCTTCTGCCTGGAAGTATGACCTTGGTGGGAGCAAGCAAATCAGAAGAGATTATAAGAGCGACAAGGCATCTTGAAATGAACCTTGCTGGTGGTGGGAGTGCAGGAAATACTATAAATGCCTTGGCAAAACTTGGTGCAGAGTGTGGGTTTATAGGAAAAATTGGTACAGATGAACTAGGAAAGACATATACAGACGAATTGATAAAAAACAAAGTAAATGTGCATCTGCACTCCGATAGCTTAAAAACAGGACGGGCTATTACCTTTATTACTCCAGATTCTGAGCGGACCTTTGCAACTTATCTTGGAGCAGCAACAAACCTGTCTCCCAGTGATATTAACGACGATGTTCTTAGTCTCTACGATTACCTATATATAGAAGGGTATTTGGTTTTTAATGTGCCTCTGATAGAACATCTTCTCGAAAGGGCTAAATTTCTTGGGCTGAAAGTAGCTATGGATATGGCAAGCTATAATGTTGTTGAGGGCAATATTGATTTCTTTAAAAACGCACTACCTAAGTATGTCGATATCATTTTTGCCAATGAAGAAGAGGCTAAGGCGTTTTCAGGGACTTCTGACCCCTTGTGTGCTGTAGCTTCTTTTGCAGATCTATGCGAGATTGCTGTTGTTAAAACTGGACAGGATGGTTCATGGGTAAAATCAGGCAACGAAGTATTGAAGATTGATGCCGTAAGAGTAAATGCCATAGATACTAATGGGGCTGGTGATGCCTATGCTGCGGGGGTCATGTATGGATTGATAAACAATTTATCTTTACAACAATGTGGAGACTTAGGCTCTCTTATTTCAGCTCATACGGTGGAGGTGTATGGGGCAAGATTACCTGAAGAGTCTTGGGATAAGATTAACACTGTATTGAACACATAGTCATTAATATATGACTAAAATATGGTTCTAAGAATTCGATTCTTTGACAAGGCTTCCTCTTGTGGTATGTTAAAAAAAGCTCTTGTCGCAAACGCTGAGATTACTATAGGCAAATATAGAAAGATAGGAGATATTTCTTGGACTTTATAGATAGACTCTAACTAACTGTCTTTACGCTAGTGTACTAATTAGTTTAGAGGCTGATGATACATGCAAAAAAATATCATCAGGATATTGTATATTCGGATAATTAAACTACTTTTGAAAATAAAAAATAATTATGAGAAAGATATTATTATTTTCAGTATCAGTAGCATTTGTTATGCTATTCAGTTCATGTGGTTATAACAAAATGACAGAATTGAACGAGGGAGTCAAGAGCAGTTGGGCGCAAGTTGAAAATGTTTATCAACGTCGCGCTGACCTTATCCCCAATTTAGTGAATACAGTGAAGGGCTACGCTTCGCACGAGCAAGCAACCCTGACTGGAGTGGTGGAAGCCCGCTCAAAAGCAACAAGTACCAATATCGACGCTAACAACCTTAACCCCGAGTCTATAGAAAAATTCCAACAAGCACAAGACGGGCTTAGTTCGGCGCTTTCAAAACTTATGGTGGTTGTTGAAAGGTATCCCGACCTGAAGGCCAATCAAAATTTCTCGGACTTGCAGGCGCAGTTGGAAGGCACAGAAAATAGAATCACCGTAGAACGTAAGAACTTTAATGACGCTACAAAACTTTACAATACTTATATCAAAAAATTCCCACAGGTGGTGTATGCTGGGTGGTTCAACTTCGACGAACTACCTTACTTCAAAGCCGCAGAGGGTAGCGATAAAGCCCCAGAGGTTCAATTTTAGAACGGAGAAGCATGGGAAAACCTTTATTTACAAAAGAAGAACAGCAACAAATAGTTGACGCAATTAAACTGGCAGAGCAAAATACATCAGGAGAGATAAGAATACATATCGAGAAACGATGCAAAGGCGATGCCCTGCATGAAGCTGTAAAAAACTTCGGCAAGCTGAAGATGCATAAAACAACGCAACGAAATGGGGTGCTGTTCTATTTTGCTTACGAAGACAGGAAGTTTGCTATCTATGGCGACGAAGGTATAAACAACAAGGTTCCTAATGATTTTTGGGATAAAATAAAGGATGATATGCAAGCTAGCTTCAAAAGAGGCAATTTTTTAGAAGCTATCTGCCAAGGTATCGAAGCGGCAGGCAAACAACTCAAGTTTTACTTTCCATATGATACTGACGACCAAAATGAACTTAGCGACGACATCTCTTTTGGAGGATAATCAAGCAATTTCAAAATAATGATAATTAGAAAATACCTATCATCGAGCATCCTACTCATCCTATTCAGCCTAGGCTCCAGTGTTGTGGGGCAAAATATACCAGAACGTCCTGTAATAAACAGACTGGTGAATGACTTTGCTGATGTGTTAAGCTCCCAAGAAGAAAACAATTTGGAACAATATCTTGTTGGATTCAACGATACTACAAGCTCGCAAATCGCTATTGTTACTACCAAGGATCTAGGCGGAACAGCCATTTCCGACTATGCGCAGAAGCTTGGTCAGAGCTGGGGCATTGGACAAAAAGATAAAAACAACGGCATTGTGGTTGTAGTGAAACCAAAACTTGGCAATGCAAAAGGCGAGGCTTTTATATCGGTCGGCTACGGACTTGAGGGGGCAGTACCCGATGCTTTGGCAAACAGAATTGTCGACAATGAGATGATACCACGTTTTAAACAAAACGACTATTATGGAGGCATTTTTCGCGGTGCGAATTTGTTAATAGGCTTATGCAAGGGCGAATACACCGCAGAGAATGTTGCAGGAGGGGATGGCCCGATGTCTTTTCTTAAGATACTGCTCATAATAGGAGTACTTGTATTTTTCTTTTTCATACGCACTGGTCTTGGTGGCGTCTTAATTAGTAGTGGTGGTTTCCGAAACGGTAGCTTCGGTGGAGGAGGATTTGGAGGTGGCTTTGGTGGCAGTTCGTCCGGAGGATTTGGAGGTTTCGGAGGAGGCAATTTTGGTGGTGGTGGCGCAGGCGGTAGCTGGTAGCCTATATAAAACTGAGGTTCAAGTGTCGTTGTATCGGTGGTCAGGACAAAAATCTTAACCCCAGATTATGCACTGGCTTGACTACTATTGTGTTCCCAAAACTCTTCAAAATAAACGCTTTACTAGTTTTTACCTCCTTCGCCATAGCGGTGCTATGCCTCAATAGCCAAAAGCTTTATTTTATCAATCACTGAACACTCATTACGTTCCACTAATACATAATCTGGGTTAAACATAAAACATGTATGAAAACACTAGTACTAATGCGACACTCCAAGGCAGAATCTTTTGGCTATGAGGATGACTACAATAGGGCGCTGACCGAAAGAGGGAAAGATGATGCTAGGTATATTGGCATGGTGCTGGTACAAAGGAACATTATACCACAAGCAATTTTGGCAAGTTCTGCACTACGAACGCGCCAAACAGCAATGGTAGTGGCAGAGACGCTTTCATTGGATTATCAGAAAATTGCAAAAGAATGGGATGCCCTGTACGAATGTCAGTCTTCGGATGTGTTCTTGTCGGAAATACAAAGCATTGACGAGCATTCTGACATTGCTCTTGTAGTTGCTCACTCCCCCTTGGTGCAGTATATTGCACAGTTGCTGTGCAATGAGAAAATATTCGACTTCCCCACCTCGCAGACTCTTGTCGTGGAATTTGAACAGTGCAAATGGGAGGATCTTGACTATGGAAAGGGACGTTTGGTGGAAATAATCAATAAAAATAAATAAGCAGAGATGCAATTATTTTACTCTACAAACATAAGTGGCAATGAAATTGAGCTGGACAGCCAAGAATCGCAACACTGTAGCAAGGTGCTGCGCAAGGGTGTTGGCGATACAGTGTATGCCACTGACGGCATGGGAAACTTATACATCACACAGCTGTGCAGAACAAAAGGAAAAAACTGTGTGCTAAGCATCATCAGCATAGAGGAACGGAAAAGCGCAAGGAACTATAAGCTACACATCGCCATCGCCCCGACAAAAAGTAACGATAGGCTGGAACATTTTGTGGAGAAGTCCGTGGAATTTGGCATCGATGAAATTACACCCTTGCTATGCGCAAATTCCGAACGCAAGCAGGTGAAAATCGAGCGTATTACCAAAACTGCAATTTCAGCAATGAAACAGTCTCTGCAATGCCATCTACCAAAAATTAATGAGCTGACCACTCTTGCAGACATCATGAAAACTGGTAGCTATGCCGAAAAATATATTGCCCACTGCCAAGAAAATGACAGGTGTAATATCAGCTCAATAAAAAACGCAAAGGAAATTCTGTTTCTGATTGGTCCCGAGGGCGATTTTTCGCAATCAGAAATAGACAAGGCACTGAAAAATGGCTTTACTGCAGTGATGTTAGGGCAGAACCGCCTGCGCACCGAAACGGCGGGCATTGCTGTCAGTAGTTATTTTGCACTTGCTCAGCAGTAGCTCCTGTGCCCAAAAATTGTACTACCAATGCGCACCATTGTCGCCCCATGATCAATTGCAATTTGATAGTCGCCCGACATTCCCATCGAAACCTCGGCAAAGTTTGGACTGTCAGCAAAATATTCAGCTTTTAAAATTTTAAATATGTTGCCAAGAGCTTTAAACTCTTGGGTAGTCTGCACTATGTTGTTTGTAAAAGTACCCATGCCCATCACTCCCACAATATTTACATTCCGAAAAGTCTTGTAGTCGGTGCTTTCCAAAATATTTCGAGCTTCGCCAAGGCTCAACCCAAACTTTGAACTCTCGGTTGCGATATGAAACTGCAACAGGCAGTCTATTGCTCGATTATTTTTGTAGGCTTCTTTGTTTATGGCGGCAAGCAATTTCAGCGAATCGACCCCGTGAATGAGCGATACAAATGGCGCCAAGTACTTTACCTTATTGCTTTGTAGGTGTCCAATAAAATGCCATTCGATGTCCTTTGGAAGTGCTGCATATTTCTCCGAAAGCTCCTGCACTTTGTTCTCGCCAAATATCCGTTGCCCACATGCGTACGCCTGCTCGATACTTCCAATGCTGTGAGTCTTAGATACTGCTACAAGCTTTACTCCACAGGGCAGGTTTTCTTGCAATTCTTTTATCTTATCGGAAATGTTCATCCTCATTTTTTCTGCAAATATATGCCTAATGCTCACTACATCCAATTTTGATTATGAGATTGATAATTGATTATGCCGTTTTCAACATTTAGTATATATTTGCAGGGTAAAACAGATAGAAAAGAAGTAACAAGAGCTGATGGTCAGAAATTTTAGCCTGACTGCTTGCTATAATAATAAACAAATGAAACAATTATCATTAATTCTAAATGTAGTTCTACTTATCGCAGTAGTGTGGTTATTCATTGCAGTGTATGGTGGTGAAAAAAAATCAGTAACAAATTCAGATACTGCCAGCTCTACATCTCAAAATGATTCGGACTTTAGTATCGCCTACATAATGAGCGATTCTCTGATGTTGAATCTCAAAATGGCAGAGGATTTGCACGACGAACTGAGTAAAGAGCAACAAAAATATGCTCAACAATCAAATTCAAAACGCATGTCGCTGGAAAAAGATGCTCGTGCGTTTCAGGAAAAAGTGCAAAGAGGTGGTTTTTTGACTGAAGCTAGTGCCCAAAAAGAAAATGAGATGCTGACAGCGCGCGCGCAGAAGCTACAACAAGAGGAATTGGAGATGTCGACCAAATTGCAGGAACTGACAATAAAGAATTCGACCACTTTGAGAACAACACTGGTAGATTATTTGAAAAAACTCAACGAGGAAAGGAAATATAGCTATATAATAATGGGCGAAAGCGTACTTGTGGGCAAGGATGGTTATGATATTACTCAAGAAGTGCTGGAGGCACTTAACAAGAAATACGAAAAAACAAACGAAGGTTCAGACCCCAATAAATAAGGCTTAGTTGACGAAAATTTTATGGCAGGTGTCAAGACAATTTGACGTCTGCTTTTTTTTGTATATGGACAAAACAGCACGTAAATACTTTGAAAGACTTGGGCTTCCTGACAAAAACATCAAGCTTGGCTCAATAAAAAATAAGGATATCTTTGTGGCGATACCATGCCACAACGAAGCAGATATTTATAAAACAATTGACTCGTTGAGCGCCTCGCAAAGGTTTTGTAACACTAAGGTTCAGGTTGTGGTGGCGGTAAACTCGCACTACGAAGCTCCAAATCATATCATTGAGCAAAACAAAAGGACGCTTGAATACCTGAATAGTCTTGAAAATAGCTCGAACTTTGCTTGCCACGCCATCAATATATCAATAGATAACAAAAAAGAAGCTGGGCCAGGACTTGCAAGGAAGGTGGCAATGGATAGCATAGTGTTTCAGGTATGCTTGCAAGGCAAAGATGTAGTGATATGCTCGCTGGATGCGGACTGTCAAGTGTCTGCAAATTATTTCGCCGAGATTAATACCTTCTTTACAGACAAAAACAACTTTGCAAGTACAATTTATTTTGAGCATCAGCTCGACGAGCTCCAGTCTGCAAAACAGAAAGAGGGCGCAATGCTCTATGAGCTGTATATGCGCTACTTTTTCCATGCGTCGAAACACTACGGACTCCCACACCCGATGTATACTGTCGGTTCGTGTTTTGCTCTACGCTCTTCTTCTTACTTAAAGGTAGGAGGAATGAATAAGCGTATCGCTGGAGAGGATTTTTATTTCTTGCACTCTCTGACAAGACTTGGAAAAGCTGGAAGTATAAATAAAACAACGATATATCCGTCTGCCAGAACTTCGGATAGGGTGCTTTTTGGCACTGGACCAAGCATAAAAAACTGGATGAATGGTGATGAAACAATGCTAACAAGTTATCCTTTACTCTCCTTCGAGGCTCTAGGGAAGTTTTGGAATATTGCGGAACAATTATACTCAAAGAATATCACAGAGGTTGAACATACCTTGGAAATTCATGCTTTGGAAGTGTTGCGTTTCATCAGAAAAAATAATAAAAAACTGTCGAAACTTGTTAGCATCAGCAATAGTTGCACTAGCACTGATGGTTTTATAAGAAGATTACCTACTTTCTTCACAGCGCTGGACCAACAACGCTTTCTGCGAGACTATAAAAATTGTAGCGCTCCTCAGAATTTGATGTGCGAGGCGAAAAAATTGTTGGAACTCATGGGACAGACAAAAAGGCTAGAAGATGTAGCGGTTTTAGGAGCATATCGAGAGCTAGACCGTGGTGTTTAACTGTAAAGCATCCTAAATGATTGCTGATGCGTAGCTTTCTTCCTCTTAAACCCAGTATATGTATTGGAACGCTGTAGCGAGTGCTTCAAACTCGAATACACACACATGTTAACACAACATTCAAGAAAATAAGCCCTAGCACCAGATCTAAAGTCAGCCCAGATAAGTCATTTAAGCAAAAAAAAGACCGTGTGAGCAACTTAGCATTCGGATTACAAGGTTTTTCTTATTATTTTTGTGTGCAAAATATAGATATTATGACATTAACGGAGAAAATAAATGGCGAAATAAAAGAAGCCATGAAAGCAAAAGAGCGCGAAAGACTAGAGGCGCTGAGGGGTATAAAGAAATGCATCATCGAGGCGCAGGCAGCAAAGGGCGTGGGCGTGGAAGTGACCGATGATGACGTGCTAAAGATTATTCAGAAACTAGCAAAACAAGGCAAAGATTCGGCAAAGATATTTGAAGAGCAAAACCGAGACGACCTCGCCCAACCCGAGCTTGCACAGGTTGCTGTATTCGAAGAATTCTTGCCAAAACAACTGACATCAGAAGAAATAAAAGCCAAAGTAAAGAACATAATCGCCAGCACAGGAACAAACTCCATGAAAGACATGGGAAGAGTGATGGGACAGGCGTCAAAAGAAATGGAGGGGATTGCCGATGGTAAAATTATTGCCGATGTGGTGAAAAAACTGCTCGGCTGATAGATACTACAATACAAAATTATAAAATCATAAATAAAAGTAAAACAAAATGACAATTAGCGCATTACAAAAAGAACGCTCTAACTACATTCCTAAATTGCCAGTTTCGTTGAAAGGCAAAGTTAAGATTGTAGAAGGTGAAAAAACACAGTCTGTGGCAGACCAAGCCGATATTGCAAAGATTTTTCCAAATACTTATGGAATGCCAATTCTTAAATTTGAAGAAACCAACAACACGGAGGTTCACAATGCTGTGAATGTTGGCGTTATTCTTTCAGGAGGACAAGCCCCTGGTGGTCATAATGTGATTTCTGGTATCTTCGACGGGCTGAAAACCATGAATGCAGACAGCAAATTGTATGGATTCCTTGGCGGTCCAGGTGGCCTTGTAGACCATAAATATCAGGAACTTACCTCCGATATTATCGATGCCTATAGAAACACTGGAGGCTTCGACATCATCGGCTCAGGAAGAACAAAGTTGGAGGAAGATTGGCAATTTGATAAAGGTGTGGAAATATGTAATAAGCTTAATATCAAAGCACTTGTGATTATCGGTGGCGACGATTCGAACACCAATGCATGCGTGCTTGCAGAATACTACTCTCAAAAAAATGCTGGTATTCAAGTGATAGGTTGTCCAAAAACAATAGATGGAGATCTCAAAAATGAAATGATTGAGACCTCTTTTGGCTTCGATACGGCAGTAAAAGTGTATTCTGAGCTCATTGGCAACATTCAACGCGATGCCAATTCGGCAAAGAAGTACTGGCACTTTATTAAACTGATGGGGCGCTCGGCATCGCACATCGGTCTTGAAGCTGGACTCCGAACTCAACCCAATATCACCCTTATCTCCGAAGAAATTGCAGCAAAAAAACAAACCCTCGGCGAAATTGTAGACTACATGGCAAGCATCATTGTGGCGCGCGCCGAAAACAACGAAAACTTCGGCGTGGCACTCATTCCTGAAGGCTTAGTAGAGTTTGTGCCCGAGATGAAAATCCTTATTGCCGAACTAAACGACTTGCTTGCCGAAGGCTCGGAGTCGGAGCAAAAGTTTAAATCCTTTGCTGATAAAGCCGAAGGACGCGCTTTTGTCTGTAAAATACTTTCGCCAGAGTCGGGCAAGGTCTACCAGTCGTTACCAACAATTATTGCCGACCAACTTACTTTGGATCGAGACCCTCATGGGAATGTGCAAGTCTCGCTGATTGAAACCGAGAAACTCCTTGGCGAGATGGTCAAGACCCGCTTGTCAGAATTGAAATCTGAATCCAAGTACAAAGGTAAATTTGGTGTGCAATATCATTTTTTCGGATACGAAGGACGTTGTGCCGCTCCTTCTAACTTCGATGCCGACTACTGCTACTCGCTCGGATACACCGCTGCAGTACTTATATATGCAGGCAAAACGGGCTACATGGCTTCGGTGAAAAACCTTGTTGCTCCTGCAGAAGAATGGATAGCTGGTGGAGTGCCAGTAACTATGATGATGAACATGGAGCGCCGACATGGGCACCTCAAACCCGTTATACAAAAGGCATTGGTGGAACTCGACGGAACTCCATTCAGATATCTGATCACGAACCGCGAAGAATGGGCAATAAAGACCAAATATCTCTACCCTGGACCAATCCAGTACTGGGGCCCATCGTCAGTATGCGACCTAACGTCCAAGACACTACAGTTGGAAACTTCCGAGAGGTAAGACGCCAGACTGATGAATGATATTAAGTGCCTTGTATATTCTGCGAGGCGCTTTTTGATATGCGTGTGAATAAATATTCTCTATTCTGCATAGAAAATACCAGTCAAAATTTGTTGAAGAAGAACAATATATTTACTTTCTTTGTACATGAAAAAACAATATTAGAGCAGAATAACAGTGTTTCGACATTTTGTACAGTAAAATACAACATCAATGAGAGAATTAATAGAAAAAGCATGGGACGACAGAAGTCTCTTGGAAAATGAAGAAGTGAAAAACACGGTGTTTGCCGTTATTGATAAGCTTGACAAAGGCGAACTAAGGGTTGCCGAAGCTATCGGAAGCTCTTGGCAGGTTAATCAGTGGATAAAAAAAGCTGTGATTCTATATTTCCCTCTTATGGGGATGAAAGAGATTGATTTGGCACCGTTCAAATTCTACGATAAGATACCCCTGAAACAAAATTTCAAAGAACTAGGCGTGAGAGTAGTGCCCCATGGCATTGCTCGCTATGGTTCTTTCTTATCGAAAGGAGTGGTAATGATGCCGTCTTATGTAAATATAGGTGCTTGGGTTGGCGAAGGTACTATGGTGGACACATGGGCAACTGTAGGTAGCTGTGCACAGATTGGAGCTCATGTGCATCTTAGTGGCGGAGTCGGAATAGGAGGAGTCCTCGAACCCATCGGTGCATCCCCTGTGATAATAGAGGATAATTGTTTTGTGGGTTCTCGTTGCATAGTCGTCGAGGGTGTAAGGGTCGGTACAGGAGCAGTGCTTGGTGCCAATGTTGTACTTACTCAGTCTACTCCAATTATTGATGTGTCGGGAAGTGAGCCAGTTGAAACCAGAGGAGAAGTGCCTGCCAATTCGGTAGTTATTCCAGGGACAAAGGCGAAGAAATTTCCTGCAGGAGAATTTAACGTGCCATGCGCGCTGATAATCGGTAAGCGCAAAGAATCGACAGATAAGAAAACATCACTAAATAATGCTCTACGAGATTTCGGAGTGTCGGTTTAGTGCTTGACCATAATGTTTGGAATCTGAGTTAGAAAGTTAAATATAAAGACGTGTGAAACTTTGCGAATAGGAGTTTACTCTTGTAGATAACTAATTCACAAAGAGAGCATAACGGAGATGCTGTTTTTTTTTAGACAGACTCTACTTAGACTGAATATATAAAAACCATGTAAACAGACTTTAAGCGAGAGGCAAGGAAGATAAAAAGAACTATTAAACCAAAGCCCCCAAGACTTGTGTCTTTTGCATAATTATAAACAAATAAAAATTGATTATTATGAGTTACGAATTGCCAAAATTGCCGTACGCACAAGATGCGTTGGAGCCATACATTAGTGCTAAAACACTAGAATGCCACTACGGAAAGCACCATCAGGCCTATGTGAACAATTTGAATAATCTTGTTCCAGGTACAGAGTTTGACGGAGCGGATCTTGAAACAACAATCAAGAAATCTAACGGCGGAATCTTTAATAATGCCGCACAGGTGTGGAACCACACTTTCTATTTCTCGCAGTTTTCTAAAACTCCAAAGACAGCACCCGAAGGAGCTCTAAAGGATGCTATTGATAAGTCTTTCGGTTCGCTAGAAGGCTTTATTGATGCTTTTACAAAGGCCTCGGCTACACTTTTTGGGTCAGGTTGGGCATGGTTGTCTAAAGATACTAACGGAAATCTTAAGATTACTCAAGAGTCTAATGCTGGTAACCCCATGACAGTTGGTTTGACACCAATTCTTACCTGCGATGTATGGGAACATGCCTATTATATCGACAAACTGAATGCCAGACCAAACTATATCGCCGATTTTTGGAAAATTCTAGATTGGTCGGTGGTAGAAAGCCGATTTTAAGAAAAGTATTATAGATACCTTTTTGGATATCTTCATTTTTCATAGTTCCCTTGCCTCTTCGGAGGCAAGGATTTTTGTTTGTGTATTGGGGGCTTGTACTTTGCTGATGTAATTCTTAACTTGCACAATGCCTGTGCAAGAAGTCTTGCTGTTTAACTGTCTCCCATCAAAGATTCCATCATTTCTTGCGGATAATTTATAGAAATAATATAGTTTTCATTGTCAATGCCCTCGAAATACTTGTCTACAAAAGGAATGTCGATAATCGTTCCTTTGTGATTTACCTCCATAACTATATTTCCAGAATAATTGTTTATAGCTTCTATTACTCCTATTGCAAGTTTGTTGGATTTGAGAGAGAATCCGACAAAATCAACTATTTTCATCTCGCCGTTGTCACCTTGGGTTTCCATGACATGTTTAGTTTCCACGTAAACTTCGCATGTGCAAAGTTCTCTAGCTTTGTCTAGACTGTCTATCCATTTTAACTTTATTATAATGAATGGTTTTCCCGAAGTTGTATCGAGTTTCCCCCTCTCGACGGGGAATGGGACGGCAAGGTTATTTATGTTTAAGAATATAAAGTCTATGTTCGGTTGTAAGTCTTTATTGAAATCTTCGTCAAAGCAAAACGATAAAGCCCCATTTATACCATGATTTTTTTTTATGTAGCCTATTCGTACAAGGTCTTCTATTTTTGGTGTGCTGTTCATTGTTTTACACTTAAAGTATATTCTGTTTTTTTTATTACTTGTATCAGAAGTCAATACATGTCTGTTGGACAGGTGAAGATATAAAAAAAGCGATAAGTATAACTCATCGCTTTGTATCTTGGATAAAAAAACTTTATTCTGCGGGTTTTTCTTCTTCCTTTGGAGTTTCCTCGGCTTTCGGTTCTTCTGCAAGAGCTTCTGTTTTTGGAGCTTCGGCGACAGCTTTAGCAGCCTCTTCGGCAGCCTTCGCGTCAGCTTCAGCTTTTGCTTGAGCGGCAGCCTCGGCGGCTAAATCTGCTTCAGCCTTGGCAATAGCTTCAGCTCTTTCTTTGTTCACTTTTGTTTCTGCCTCAAGACGCTTAGACCTTTCAGCTTCTGCTGTTGCTGAAATTGCGTCAGTGACTTTCTTGTTGCGTAACTGTTTGTTTTTCATCCATTCGTCGAAACGCTTGTCGGCTTCTTCTTGAGAAAAAGCTCCCTTTTTAACTCCTCCGTAGAGGTGTTTTTTCATTAGCACTCCTTCTCTTGAAAGTATAGACTTTGCTGTTTCTGTGGGTTGAGCACCTTTCAATAGCCAATCGAAAGCTTTGTCAAAATCGAGATTGATAGTAGCAGGATTGGTGTTTGGATTGTAATCTCCAATTCTTTCTATAAATCTACCATCTCGTGGTGCCCTGCTATCTGCTACAACAATGTAGTAGTAAGCATAACGTTTGCGACCGTGTCGCGCTAATCTGATTTTTGCTGGCATACGCTGCTTTTGTTATGTATTTAATATAAATAATATTTGAGGTGCAAAGATAGTAATTATTATTTTAACTGCACCAACTTTTATTTCACCTTATTGAGAGAGTGTCCCATCCTGAGCTTTTTGGTCTTCATGTAAAACTCATTGTAGGGATTTGACTGTATTTCTATTGGCACTATTTCTTCAACTGATAAACCATAAGCCTCTATACCTATCCGCTTTATAGGATTATTGGTAAGCAGGCGCATCTTGGATATATCTAAGTCTCTAAGTATCTGCGCCCCTACACCATAATCTCGCTCGTCGGCTTTGAACCCTAGGTGTAAATTTGCTTCCACCGTATCCAGTCCTTCTTCTTGTAGCTTGTAGGCCTTTATCTTATTCATCAATCCGATACCTCGCCCTTCTTGATTCATGTATAAAACTACCCCTTGTCCAGCTTCTTCAACCATCCTTAATGCCTGATGTAATTGTTCTCCACAATCGCATCTCTTTGAACCGAATATGTCGCCCGTTGCACATGACGAATGAACCCTCACGAGTACAGCCTCGTTGCTTGTCCACTTTCCTTTTGTTATTGCCATATGTTCCAGTCCATTTGAAATTTGCCTGTACGGTGTAAGTTGAAATGTTCCGTATTCTGTTGGCATATCCACCATCTCACCTCGCTCTATTAAAGACTCCCTTTGCAGGCAGTGCGATATAAGGTCTTTAATAGTAATTATTTTCACATCTAATTTTTTTGCTAGCTGTTTGAGCTGAGGCATACGTGCCATCGTGCCGTCCTCATTCATTATTTCCACCATTGTTCCAGATGGATATAATCCTGCAAGTCTTGCCAAGTCTAGTGATGCTTCGGTGTGCCCGCTTCTTCTTAAAACACCTTTCTCTTTTGCACGCAGAGGGAAAATGTGCCCAGGTCGTCCCAAATGTTCGGCTTTGGTATTGGGGTCTATAAGCATTTTTATAGTAATGGCTCTGTCGGATGCCGATATTCCCGTACTTACTTCAGAGTGCAATGCATCGACAGATACTGTGAACGGAGTTTCGTGTAGTGCAGTGTTGGAACTCACCATCAGTTCTAAACTTAACTCCTTGCAACGAGCCTCCGATAGCGATGTGCAGATAAGACCTCTTCCATGTGTTGCCATAAAATTTATGGCTTCGGGTGTAACTTTCTCTGATGCTATAATGAAGTCGCCTTCGTTTTCTCTCTCTTCGTCGTCAACAACAATAACAAACTTACCTGCTTTTATATCTTCGACCGCTTCCTCAATCGTGTTTATCTCTTTATTCATATCAATTTTTTATATTTTCGGACATCAAAGGTAGTTATTTTAGTCGATTATTTTGTTAAGTCCCAAAATCCGCAAGCCCTATTTTACGAACTGGTAATGGTTCAGATATGTTGAATGGTAATAAATAAAATGTATTATATTTGTAAATGAGCGACTTATGCTTTTGGGTAAGTTGCTCATTCAAGTATGCTAGAACATCACAATTGTATTTTCAATATCTAAAAAGACCATAAAATGAAGCCAAACCAACCCTTAAGCCTCAGACATGCTGACAAGACTAAGGTGTGCCGCTTGTGCAAAGGGAAACTTGTAAAATTTGGAACTTCTTCTGCAGGTAAACAAC
>JBKECH010000050.1:0-23409 GCA_047974415.1 Bacteroidales bacterium
AATCAAAAACTTTAACCCTATTTACCTTGCACAGACCTCAAAATATTAATAATTTTAACAATGTTCGCCCTGCGCAGATCCTAAACTTCCAACAATTCAACCTTCAACAATTCAACCCTAAACCTTCAACAATTAAACAGATTAATCCCCGATGGGGAAGCTATGCGTGGAAATTTTCATGCTAGTAAGATTAATTGCCTACGGCAAAGCTAAAATAACTACCCACTACAAACGACATAGAGCCAAAATATGAGTGGAAGATTAGAACGCAGCAGTGGCGTGTCGTGTAATTGTCATGCCTGTTTTGGCTTGTGTCGAAAAAAGGATGGGGCGTGGCTATTTTATAGTTTCTCGTAAGGCATTCAGAGCCCTAGTCATCAGTTTTCTTGCCGAGTCGTATTTAAGGGACATCAGTTCGCATATTTGCTCGTACGAGAAATCGCAATTGTATCTATAATAAAGTATTTCACGTTGCTTAACACTCAGCCGATTTAATCCTTCCTGTAGCCGATGTTCCTGTTCTGATATCTCTTCTTGTGCAATTAGCTCTTGTTCGGCAGAGCGTGAGGTTTCAATTTTGTGAACGCTTGTGTCTTCCGAGGTTATGAAGAGCTTGTTTTTCTCTGCACTCCTTGCTAGCTTTCTGCGTAGCGAGGCAATGAGATAAAAGTTTATATTGTCGGTAGCTCCTAATTTTTCGCGATTGCGGATTAGGTCAAAAAAGAGCTCCTGAATAGAGTCTTTTATCAACTCGTCGTCGTTCGAAAATTTCTTGCCGTAATTAAAAAGTTGTTGTACATACTGATGATATATGCGAGAAAGAGCATGGCTCTCTCCTTGACGGAAGTCATCCCACAATTTATTATCTGTATTCGTTGTCATAACAATACAAAGGTATTAAATAAGCTTCAAGTTGCAAGCTACTTTAAGCAGATTGCTCTAACATCTCTGTTTTAAGTTGCCTTACAATTATCTATAGTCCTTAGGTTGAAGTCTGGTATCAATAATGTTTTGTCGTTATGTGGTTGCGAATTAGTCGTTTGCCTGAATAGAGACGCCCAAGTTGGATGTTTCTACTTCCAATATTCAGAACGGCAAGCCTTGATATTTAACTTTCTAGCTCAGACTCCTGGCATTATCGAACAAACTCTATGTGTATTTATTCTATTTGACAATTTTATATTTGTTGCGTCGAGATGTTTCATATCTTTGTGGGCATAATGATAATTATAGCATCATGAGCGAAAACGGAAGATACTTAAATCCGCTGAGCATTTTTGGTTTCAGGAGGCTGTTTGATATAAAACAAAATAAAGATATTCTGATAAGTTTTCTGAATACACTTGTTGTAAAACAGTCAACTGAGCACCATATCAAAGATATTAGCTACAAGCCTGCCGAATATGTGCCCCCCTTTGAAACAGAGGAGGACACCGCTTTGTATTTCTGTTGTGAAGGGCAAAATGGGGCGCGTTTTATTGTGAAGTTTCAAAAACAATTGGAGCACCTTTTTAACAAGTATAAGATTTATTATCTCCAGTCGCTCTTTAATTACCGTATAGGAGTGGGACCATGGAGATTTTCTCCAGACGCAATATATTCGATTGGCATACTCGATTTTATGCTCGAATACAGCGAAGATAAATCTAAAAATAAACCCTCTGATAAATCAAAAGTGCTTCATCAGTTGATGATTAGAAATGTGAAAGATGGTACCCCCTTCCCCTTCTTCGACAACCGGGCTTACATCTTTCTTGAGATGCCAAGTTTCAACAAGAGTGAGCATGAGCTAGAAACAGAACTTGATAAGTGGCTATTTATTTTGAAGAATATATCTTCCTTGCAAGAGATTCCACCATCTTTTCAAGAACCTGTGTTTAAGAAAGCCTTCGATGCATTAGATTCTACCAAACTCCAACCAGCTGAAACCCTTGCTTACCATGAAAGTTTAAAGAAGTACGCACGGAAACCTTATGAGGAGTAGATTAAAGTCAAAACAAAGTTTTTTAATTCCAAGTACGTATCAGAATGCTCTAGCGAGTAGGTACAAAGTTTCACAACAATGTTATGAAACGATACAGTTATGAACAAGGAAAATAAATACTGAAAACAGAAAATAGTTACTAGTTGTTAATTGCTGATTGCTAGTAATTAATAAGATTATAAGCACATGAAACCTTCATGCAATAGACTATAAGCCTAACAACACACAGAAGGATGATTAACAAACCAGCAAAAGCATAAAGCCTATAGCTTACAGCTTATTGCATAATTTTAAACAGATGAAGATATCAACATTCTTTTTACTAGCGTATCTAAGTATAGGTGTCGCTTTTTCGCAAGAGAAACCTGATAATTTATTTTTTAAGGATAGATTAAAAGAAAGACTCACTAAAGACAATGTGTTTCGCTCCGACGAGTACTTTAATTGGTGTAATTCCATTATCAAAGGAGACGATGGGAAATATCATCTTTTCTATTCGCGCTGGCCACGTAAGTATACTTTTAGTGCGTGGCTTACACACTCGGAAGTGGCACATGCAGTCTCGGATTCTCCGTCAGGACCATGGGAATACAAAGAGACGGTTTTGCAAAGTCGAGGGATGGGACATTGGGATGCAATTACAGTGCATAATCCTAAGATTAAAAAGTTTGGCAATAAATACTACATCTACTATTGCTCGACTAACTTGGGGGGCATAGATTATACAGAGGAAGATTTGATAAGAATGGCACGCGAGGGAGGTGGGGGAGAGTATTGGAAGAAATACTTGCGACCTAACCAGCGCACTGGAGTTGCTGTGGCAGAGAGTATTAACGGACCTTGGGCGCGTATGGACGAGCCGCTCATTGAGCCATCAGGACCAATTACTACTCTGACGGTAAATCCTGCTATCACGCAAGGTAAAGACGGTATGTATTACTTAATAGTGAAAGGTGACAAGCCTGAAGAAGAGCGTTTTATCAGAAATCAGGCAGTTGCAATATCCAATTCGCCCACAGGTCCTTTTGAAATGCAAAGCGAGCCTGTAATAGATTATCTCGACACCGAAGATATGTCTTTGTGGTACGACGAAAAGCGCGAACGCTACTATGGAGTTTTTCATGCCCATTCTTTTATTGGGATGGTAAGTTCGGAAGATGGCAAGTCCTGGAAAAAGGCTACAGAATATGTTGTTAAGCATAAGAAAATAAAATTCGAGGACGGGAAAGAGGTGCTCCCCAGTCGCATGGAAAGACCATTTGTGTATGTGGAAGATGGAGAGCCTAGAGTGTTGGCAATGGGAGTAAAGCAGGATGACGATGCCTATATTGTATCTGTTCCGATAGCTCAGCATGACAGGCCCATGCCAAACGAACGGCAACAGGCATGGCAAGAAGCCGAGCTGGGAGCAGTGTTTCACTACGATTTGCACGTGTTCGACGGCAAGAAGTATGGGCAAGGAGGCAATCGCATAAGTCCTGTTGATAATTATCAGATATTCAATCCAAAGAAACTTGATACGGACCAATGGGTACGATCAATAAAGGACGCGGGCTTTACCTTTGCCTTGATTACGGCAACCCACGAAACAGGATTTGCACTTTATCAATCAGATATAAACCCATACAGTATGAAGGCCTTGAGATTTCAAGATGGCAAAGGCGATATTGTTCGTGATTTTGTTAACTCTTGTCGTAAATATGATATAAAACCGGGTATTTATGTCGGCATACGCTGGAATTCTTTTTTTGGAGTGCACGATTTTAAAGTTGATGGCACGGAGCAGTTCAAAGAAAATCGTCAGATGTGGTATAATAAAATGATTGAAGGAATGGTAAAAGAGTTATGTACCAAGTATGGAGAGATTTTTGAAATATGGTTTGATGGAGGGGCAGATCATCCTGACAACGGAGCTCCAGATGTACTCCCTATTGTGCAACAATATCAACCCAACTGTCTATTCTATCATAATAAGCAACTTGCCGAAGTGCGTTGGGGAGGCTCCGAATCGGGCACTGTTCCTTATCCTTGTTGGGCTACTTTCCCAAACTACTATTCGCATGCAGGAGATAGTCAGCAAGATAAGATGAAATTGCTGAAAAGTGGAGACTCTGATGGCAACTACTGGATGCCAGCAATGAGCGATGCCCCTTTGCGAGGTTACAGAGGCAGGCACGAATGGTTCTGGGAGCCTGGCGACGAAGAACATATATTCCCACTAGAGAATCTTATGGAAATGTACTACAAGTCTGTTGGTCACAACTCTACCCTTATTATGGGGCTTACCCCCGACCCCGATGGACTGTTGCCAGCTTCAGATGTCCAACGACTAAAAGAATGGGGAGCAGAGGTAAAACGCCGATTTGACAAGCCACTAGCCAACATTGAAGTAGATGATGCAAAGAGAATAATAAAATTCGATGCTTATAAAACAGTAAATCATATTATTCTTCAGGAGGATATTGCAAAAGGCGAGAGGGTTAGGAGGTTCAGAGTCGAAGCCCACACTAAGAACAAGTGGGAAGTTATTGTGAAAGGTACTGCAATAGGGCATAAATTTATATCTCAATTTCCTAATATCGAATGCTCTCAGCTTAGGCTGATAGTTGAGGACAGCGATGGAGAAGCACAAATAAAGAATTTTGCCGTTTATGCTGTCGAAGATTAGCGTGTTTAAGTAGAGTCCGTCTATAAAGTCCAATATCTGCGTTATACTCACTTTGCGAATTAGTCATTTACACAAGGAAACTCCCAATTCACAAAGTTTCACAAGCCTTGATATTTAACTTTATAGTTCAGACTCTGTAACTATTCAACCAAAACTAATGCTGGTTTTCAGCCTATTACACGGCATTGATGGTAATAACATAGCGAAAACGAATATTTTCCGATAAATTCAATTACTTTGTATTTTATAATGCGCTGAATACCAAGACTAAATAACTTAACGATTTGCTGAATAGTTACTCAGACTCTTGACATTATGGACAAATACTAAGCAAGGAGATTAATTTAGGGTGATGGAATCTTTGGTAAATACTGTGAATTATTACTATCTTGCGAGCTCAAAATTACATTTGACGAAATTAATTATTACACATATAAAATGAAAACTGTAACACTGTCACTTTTTTATGGACTGTTCCTTTATCTGAGTTGTATCGGGCAAACAGAAGCTAACGATTGGGAGAACCCTGCAATCTTTGATATTAATAAAGAAAAGGCCCATGCTACCTTTATGCCTTTTCGAAGTGTTAACGATATGTTAACGCAGAAGAACACGCAATCAGTATATTACAAGACCCTTAGTGGGACATGGAAGTTTAATTGGGTGCGTAAGCCTGCAGACCGCCCCGTAGATTTCTATAAGACCGATTATGATGTATCTAAATGGGACGATGTCCAAGTTCCTATGAACTGGGAAGTGCAAGGTTATGGTATTCCTATTTATATAAATCATCAGTACGAGTTTGCAGACCATAAGCATCCTGTTTCGGATGAGATTAAACTTACCGATAAAATCTATCCAGCAAACCCTGGACAAGTGCCACATGACTACAATCCTGTGGGTTCTTATCGTCGGACTTTCTCTGTGCCAGAAAGCTGGGATGGTCGTAGGGTTTTCGTGCAGTTTGGAGCCGTGAAATCGGCTTTCTATCTATGGGTGAACGGCAAGAAAGTCGGCTACAGCGAAGGCAGTAAGACTCCTGCTGAGTGGGATATTACCGATTATCTGCAAAAAGGAGATAATGTTATCGCAGCTGAGGTATATCGCTGGTCTGATGGTTCATACCTTGAATGTCAAGATTTTTGGCGTATTAGCGGAATAGAGCGAGATGTATACCTATACTCAACTCCGCAAGTGCGAGTACGTGACTTTTTTGCTAAGCCCGACCTAGATGCTAGTTATAAAAATGGAGTGTTCGGACTTGATATAGATCTTAAAAACGACGAGCCAAAATTTCGTTCTGGCAACTACACTGTTCAATATCAGATTTTTGACGCTGATGGCAAAGAGATTGCAAGCGACAGTCAGGAGGCCAAAATCAACGGGAAGAATGAAATTAAACTTAACTTCTCAAAGCAAATCAGTAATCCATTGAAATGGACAGCCGAAACACCAAATCTATATTCATTGGCGATATGCCTTAAAAACAAAGATGGAGAAACAGTAGAAGTTGTGGGCTCTAAAATAGGATTCCGTAAAGTTGAAATTAAAGATGCAATATTTTATGTAAACGGCGTGCCTGTTACCATCAAAGGAGTGAATCGCCACGAGCATGACGAATACACAGGTCACGTAATTAACGAAAAATCCATAATAAAGGAAATCGAGATAATGAAACAGCACAATATCAATGCTGTGCGTTTGAGCCATTATCCGCAAAGCGAGCGTTTCTACCAATTGTGCGACGAATACGGATTATATATAACTGACGAAGCGAATATCGAGTCGCACGGAATGTACTATGGAGATCACTCGCTTGCTAAGAAGCCAGAATGGACAGCTGCGCATATTGATCGAAACATGCGTATGGTGGAGAGAGATAAGAATCATCCTAGTGTTATTGTTTGGTCTATGGGCAACGAAGCAGGCGATGGAGTTGTCTTTACTGAGGTTTACAAAGCAGTTAAGGACCGCGATCCTTCACGCCCAATTCACTACGAACGTGCTGTGATGGGTGACAACACCGACATTTACTGCCCTCAATATCCAGGCGTAAACGGATTGAGAAGATATCAATCAAAAAAGCAAACCAAACCATTTATATCCAGCGAATACTCTCATGCAATGGGCAATAGCAATGGTAATATTGCCGATTTGTGGGACGTGTTTAATGAAGATCGTTACGACCAATTGCAAGGTGGATACATCTGGGACTGGATTGATCAGGCTTTAGTAAAAACGGGTAATGACGGTTCTACTTTCTGGGCGTATGGAGGCGACTATGGAACAGATATGCCTAGCGACAAAAACTTTGTCTGTAATGGTATTATTTCTGCCGATTATACTCCTCATCCTGCTATGGAGGAAGTGAAATATTCGTATCAAAATGTGATGTTTAAAAAAGTTGCAGGTGGTTATGAAATTTCTAATTATCATGATTTTATAGATTTGTCAGATTTTGATGTTCTTTGGAAGATATCGAAAGACGGAAAAGTAATCAAGACAGGGCAGTTGGATAATTTTAACCTGAAAGCATTCGAGAGTAAGGTTGTTAATCTTGATGGAGAATTGAAGTTTAATGAGCCAGGTGAGTATTTTATAGACTTTTCGGTCCGTATGAAATATGACAAACCATTCTTGCCAGCAGGTTTCGAGGTGGCTCATGAGCAGTTTGCACTAGAGGCTACTAAAAAACAAAAAGAGAGCTCGGACTGTCAAGCTTGTCTTGCTCCTAAGTTTACTGATAATAACGGAAGTATTGATATAACTGGCGAGATGTTTAGCCTTTCTTTCGATAAGAAACAAGGTGTTATTTCTTCGTACAAAGTTAGTGGTGTAGAGCTTATGCAGAAAGGACCTCAAATCAACTTCTGGCGTCCTGCAAACGATAATGATAAAGGAAGTAGGATGTTAAATCGTTTAGGAGTATGGCGTGAAGTATCGCGCGAGGCAAAGCCATCATCAGTGGATGTTCAGCAAAACGGAGACAAGATTGTGGTAACTGTTAGGTATCAGCTTGAAAAGGTTAAGTCTTCTGAGTTAGTAACTTATACTATTGCTGGAAACGGAACCGTACATGTACAAGCTTCTCTTACTGTTAACGGCGATAAAATTCCCGACCTCCCCCGCTTTGGTGTTCGTTGGGAAATGCCTGTAAATTTCGATAATCTAAAATATTACGGTCGAGGAGCACACGAAAACTATGTAGATCGTAATCGTAGTGCCTGGGTAGGAATCTATGAAAGCAAAGTTGCCGACCAATATTTTAAGTATGTTAGACCACAAGAAAATGGCTACAAAACCGATGCTCGTTGGTTTGAGCTTCGTAATGAGAATGGTTTCGGTTTAAAGGTTATTGCTGACAACTTGGTGGGATTCTCAACCTTGCATAATCCAATCGAAGACTTCGATATGGAAGATATGGATGATTATCGCCATACTAATGACATTGTGAAAAAGGACGGTGTGTTTATAACTACTGACCTGAAACAGATGGGAGTTGCTGGCGATAACTCATGGGGAGCACGTCCATATCCACAGTATTCTGTACCTGCACAGAATTATGAGTTTGGATTCACCATTTCTCCAGTGTTTTAGAGATAGCTTCAAGAGATTTTGATGCTGAGTGCTTAGTGAGCAGAAAGGCTGAATGCGCATTGCATAAGATGTGGTGTTGAATCTTTTCTTTTCTCAGTATCACGAATGGCATCACGGAAAAAGAAGGCAGAGAGTGACGATGATTTATCGCTACTCTCTGCCTTTTCTTTTGTAGCACTGCTTGGCATGTTTCCGAAAATGATCATAACTTTCCATAGCTTGTCCGAGCTCAAAAAATGAGATGTTTGTCTGTTTGCAATTATTCAGCGAATCGTAAGTTGCTTAGCTCTGGTATTTAATGCATTATAGAACAAGGAGTAATTGAATTTATCGGAAAACATTCGTTTTCGCTATGTTATTACCATCAATGCCGTGTAATAGGCTGAAAACCAGCATTGGTTCTGGCTGAATACATAGCTTTGTAATAATGTTAAATATTTATAAACCTTGCAATAACTTTTGTGTTTGTTAAATCAATTAATATCTTTGCAGGTGTTAAGTATGACATAATACACATTTTAAAATCGAGTTTATGAAGAAGCAATTTACCAAGAAAGCCTTAATTTTACTGACTTTATTAGTAGTTAGTGCAGTGCATGGCATGACGCAGATTTTAGTTGAGGGAAAGGTTACCGATAGTGATTTAGGAGAGCCTTTACCTGGAGTTAATGTAGTAATTTCTGGAACGACAACTGGAGTGGTGACAGATGTTGATGGAGGTTATTCCATAGAGATTCCATCGAGCGAAACAGAATTGGCATTTTCTATGATTGGATATATAACTCATAAGGTAAAGGTTGGGGCGTCAAATTTTATAGATGTGAAAATGGAGGTAGAAACAACTGGTTTAGATGAGGTTGTTGTTACTGGGTACTCCACACAGTCTCGGGCCGAGATGACGACATCAATATCAAAGCTAGACAAGAAGGTGCTTGAGAGCGTTCCTCGCGCTAATGCGGCAACGGCCTTGCAAGGAACAATTGCTGGGCTAAAGGTGACTCAAACCACTGGGCAGCCAGGAACAACCCCCAGTATGGTAGTGCGAGGTGGTACGGATTTTGACGGCTCGGGAAGTCCGCTAATATTAATAGATGGTGTGCCAGGTTCATTTTACGCATTAAATTCAGATGACATAGAATCGATGGAAGTATTGAAGGATGCAGCTTCTACTGCTATTTATGGGGCGAGAGCAGCAAATGGAGTAATATTAGTAACGACCAAACGAGGCAAGTCTGGTAAAACAAACATCAATATACGAACAAAATTCTCTACAAATCAACGAAGGAAGGACCCCATGGAGTATCTGGGAGCAGTAGACTATGTAAAATTTAATAGACTAGCAGTCAGGGCGGCGCAAGACGTAATGGGACCTACATGGTTAAATCAGTTTCTTACAGGAGCCAATGCTGCAGGGGTAGGAAACAATGCGACTAGCTCCATTTATACGACGATGATACTTAGCGATGCAAACCGATATTTGCTGAATTATGATGGATGGGAGACAATTGAAGACCCTGTAAACCCAGGGACTACGCTCATTTTTCAAGATAACCAAATGAATGAGCTATTTTATCAAGACAGTTACTCACAAGATTACAGTGTCTCTGTTGATGGCGGCAACGAAAAAGGAACATATTATCTTGGTCTTGGTAGTATGGACGACAACGGTCTAGTTTATGGTTCTGGCTTCAAGAGGTATTCGGCGACATTCAATGCCTCATACAAGATTACTGATGCTTTCAAAGTATCGTCAAATATAATATATGCTTATTCAAATCTTTCAAAGCCTTACGACAGCGACTATAATCTATTTCAACGAACTGCGGGTTTAGCTCCAACCTCAAGAATCTACAACAACAACCCTGATGGGAGCTTGTCGGACGAGTTGCAACCAGGAACATACTTGGGTTTTGGAAATCCATTGTATTATCGAGATAAATTCAAAAAAGAAAATCTAGAACAAAGGCTAACAGGTTCTGTGCAACTGGATTATAGCTTCCTTAGAGATTTTAAATTAACTGTCAGAGGTAGCCATTTTTCAATAAACAACACTAACGAATCTTTCAATAAAGCATACATGAACTCGGGTGCTTTAAATACAGAAAGAGCAGCCTCGGCATCATATGCTCGCACAATACGCAACCAAATCACCGCAATACTTAACTACAAGAAAGCACTTGGGAAACATAATATAAACTCATTGTTGGGGGCGGAGTATTTTAGCGAGAATTCTTTTAGTTTCAACGCTGGAACGCGTCTTTCTCCAACCGATTTGATTCATACTATGAATGTTGGCTCTGAAGCTAATGGTATACCATATTCATACAAAACAGGCTACAAGATTGCTTCTTTGTTTGGGCAAGTAAATTACGATTTTAATTATAAGTATTTGCTTGGTTTTACTTTCAGGTATGATGGCTCGTCTAGATTAGGTAATAATAAATATGGATTTTTCCCAGGTATTTCTGTAGGTTGGAATATACATAACGAAGATTTCTTCAGAAATTCTTCGATCAAAAAAATAATCAGCAAGGCTAAGCCCAGATTGAGCTATGGGGTAAACGGCAATATAGATGTTTTGAGCAATTTTGGTGTTTTTGGCACCTATGCAAAGACGTCAACTTACGATACGCAAACTGGCTACGCTAATACACAACTGCCTCTCTTTGACTTGAGGTGGGAACGGTCGACAACTTTTAATATGGGGCTTGATATTGGCTTTGTCAATAGTAGAATCACATTAATTGGAGACTTTTTTATTCGTGATGTAAAAGACAAACTTTCGGGCTTGACACTGCCCCTGTGGACTGGCTTCTCATCAATAACCACAAACAATGGAACTCTTCAAAATAGGGGAGTTGAACTGCAGCTTAACGCTGACCTCGTAAAAAACAATGGGTTTAGATGGAACATGGGCGTAACATACTACTCTGTTCGGAATTATGCTAAATCCCTCCCAGACAACGGAGTTGATAACAACCGACAGGGAGGGCAGAAGATTTATGACCCATCTACAGGAGAAACAATGTATGTGGGAGGTTTGCAAGAAGGGAAAAGGCTTGGTAACGATCTTATTACGGCTTACGTATTCGACGGGGTATATCAAAATCAAGAGCAGATAGATGCTCATACAGGTCGGATTGTCGAATTTTCGCACGATGATGACACCCGGTATCTGGGAGATGCCAGATGGAAAGATTTGAACGGCGATAATGTTATCAATTATCTTGATAGAGTAGTTATAGGTCGAAGAACTCCCGATTTCACTGGAGGACTTACTACTGAATTGAACTATAGAGGGTTCGGGTTATATGTGAAATCAGATTTCGCACTAGGACATTATATTATCAACGGCCGGAGGGTTAAAGGGATTGCTCAGACTCAAGGGAACCAGAATGGACCAGTAGAAATTGCAGACACATGGACTTCTGATAATCCTACGTCTAATATTCCTATTTTTACTCTTGTAGACAAGCAGGGCAACCACCTGGCAGCTGGTGGCGACCAAGGATCGATGAGCAATAGTAGCTCTCGGATGTGGGAAAAAGGCGACTATTTCGCACTCAGGGAAGTAACACTGAGTTATGATTTGAACGGAAAAGTTACCAACAACATTTTCAAGAATGTAAGAATCTATGTCAGTGGGTCAAACCTTGCTTACTTAAACGCTTTCTCAGGCAGTACTCCCGAAGAGTCATCGTCAGGAATTGACAGTGGCAGATTTCCTCTTCCTCGCACCTATACACTTGGATTAAATGTCAAATTTTAAAAATATACCAATGAAAAACTATATTCTAATGATAATGTCCTTCATGTTTTTAATATCTTGCGATTTAGACATGAAACCTGAAAGTGAGCTGACCTACAATGGTTTTTGGGATACAGAAGAGGCCGCACGAGCAGCGCATGTGGGCATCTATGCTAAATATCGCGATTACTCATTCACACAGTGGCAAATGGGAGAGTTGCGCTCCGATATTTGGGGAGGCAAGACCTTCGCCAACTCTCCCGACGGAATTGGGTTGATCGAAAACAATATCAGCTCATCAGTAGTTTACTTCACTAATTGGGCAAATTTTTACGGTTTACTACATTATATTAATGATTTTATCAAGAATGCCCCTCAGGTGCAGTTTAATGAAGCCGACAAGCACCACATGCTTGGACAAGTGCACGGTTTACGTGCACAGATATATTACACAATGTTAAAAGCATGGGGGGAGGTGCCCATAAGCACAGAGCCATTGTTGGAAGTGGATCTTATGGCATTAAAGAAACCTCGCTCTCCAAAATCCGATGTTATGCAACAAATAAAAAGTGACATAGCTAAATCGTTGGAGTATTTTGGAGATGATAATAGCTTGTGGATGAGCAAACGAGTGTATTGGTCGAAGGCGGCAACGCTGGCCTTAAAAGGGGATGCTTATATCTGGTCGGGGAAAGTTCTTGGAGGAGGAGATTCTGATTTTAAGGAAGCAAAAACAGCACTACAGCAAATCACGGGCTTTGAGTTAGTAGACTATAACAAGCTGTGGGGAGAGCCAAACGAGAACAACAAAGAGTTTATTTTTGCAATAGACTATCAACAAGATCAAGGAGGTAATTTTTACAATGTCTTCACCAATAGTGCTGTTGACTTAGAAACTCTCTATGACGAAAAAGGTGGGTCGATGTCAGAATTTATAATCAACGGATTATCTCGCTATGGAGCTTCAGACAAGACTTTACTCTTGCTCGATGATATATTGGACCAACGTCGTTCTACTTTTATACGGATATATAATGACGAAGGCTATCACATCCCATATCAGGCAGAGAGTCTCAATTATCAAGGCTCGATCCTTAACAAATTTCTAGGTGTAATCGGGACTGATGGTACTCGTTGGGATTATAATAACGTCCCCATCTATCGTTATGCCGATGTATTGCTTTTGCTAGCAGAAGCAAAGAATAACCTCGGCGAGGACCCATCTGCTCTGATAAACCAAGTCAGAAAAAGAGCCTATGGAGATAACTACTCAGGACATGAATATGCCAATGGAACGAATACACAAAATGCTAGAGCAATTCTAAACGAAAGACACAAAGAGTTTATAGGTGAAGGCAAAAGATGGTGGGACCTTGTAAGGGCGGGCAACAACTTTCTATTTGACGAAGTAAAAACCATCAGTTCTACTGAGTCCTATAAAATATATTATTCTATTTCACAGGACATGTTGGCAAACGATTCAGAATTAGAACAAACGGAGGGATATACTAAATAGAACTTTACAAGAGGGTAAATCATCCTTTTTTCTCGTCAGGAACATATTAGCATTCTCGTAAAATAAGAGTACATTCGTTCTATCCTTAAAAATATACATATGATAAGCTTTGAAGTTCAAAAATACAAGAAATTACTCGTAAGAGTTTTAATCTCAGTATACGTCCTTAGTACAATGGGTTGCACGCCTGCACATAGCAGCGACAACATCGCTGTTAATCAGCATATAGCACCAGTTTTGTTAGAAAAAGACCATAATAAAGTAGCTGAGTTGATAATCAATCCAGGCAAAGCAAACAAACTCAGAGCTGTAGTGATTACATTTGCCAAGCACAACATTGTAGACATACTACAAAGTGTGGAGGTCCTTATTTGTAAAGGGAAAGAAGAACCCTCTATCGGTAAAAGTTTAGTAAGTGGGCGAACAGTAAGGGTCGAAATAGAGCAAGCATTGGACAGCACGTCAAGCACTCTTGCCATATCGTTTAAGGCTCATAGTCATGCAGACATAGATGCCACGATACAGATGAAAGCCATAGCTGCCGAATTCGAGACGATGAAAAAGCAGACCGTAAATATGTCTAACACAAGAGCAATCAGATTAGGGCGAGTGCTTCGTAGACAAGGACAAGACAACTGCGATACCTATCGTATTCCGGGACTAGTTAGCACTAACAAAGGAACATTAATAGCTGTTTATGACGCTCGTTATAACAACAGTAAGGACCTGCAAGAGGATATAGACATAGGTATGAGCCGTAGTAGCGACGGAGGACGGACATGGGAACCCATGAAAATAGTCATGGACATGGGCGAATGGGGGCAAAAACTTCAAAGGCTCAACGGCATTGGCGACCCCTCTATACTGTACGATAAGCGGACAGGAACTATTTGGGTGGCAGCGCTGTGGATGTGTGGAGCAACAGAAGAAGACATGTTGTGGTGGGTATCTAAACCAGGGATGAAGCCTGATGTGACAGGACAGTTTATTGTAGTTAAGAGCACTGACGACGGGCAAACGTGGTCGGAGCCGATAAATATAACGTCACAAATCAAAGACCCAGAATGGCAACTCCTACTTGCAGGTCCTGGACGCGGTATCTCGATGGAAGATGGAACGCTTGTGTTTCCTGCCCAATTTAAGGCCGATATTGGAGAGAAGTCTCTTGACGGCGGACAGTACACCTGTCATTCAACAATAGTTTATAGCACAGATCATGGAGAATCGTGGCACATCGGCAGTGGTGCTAAGCCCAACACCACAGAAGCACAAGTCGTAGAATTGTGCGATGGAAGCTTAATGCTTAATATGAGGGACGACAACAATAGAAAAGACAAAAGCGATAACAATGGGCGTGCTGTATTTACAACAAAAAATATGGGCAAGACATGGACAATGCACCCATCGTCAAACCATGCATTGCCAGAACCAAATTGTATGGCAAGCCTTATTAATGCTGATGTTAAGGTCGGAGAAGAGATTAAACCTATCTTGCTTTTTTCCAATCCTAACAACAAAAGTCAACGAACCAACATGACCATCAAAGCAAGTCTTGATGAAGGAATGACATGGATGAATGACCATCAACTTGAACTTAATGAAGACAGTGGTTTTGGCTACTCATGTATGACACAGATAGACAAAACGACTGTCGGCATTCTGTATGAAGGGGTCAAAGAACTCTACTTCCAGCGAGTGCCCATTGCAGAAATAATACAAGCCTTTGGCAAGTAAGTAATGAGAAGTTTCTTTAAATATACATATATAGTTATAAACACCGTCGTAGGTTTGTTGGTATTAGCCTCGTGCAACAGTAAAATTGTGCCTAAGCCAGCTCTCATCCCACTTCCCATAAATGTGGAATGGAATGAAGGACTCTTTGACATGTCCGACAGTAGCGCTTGCTTCATTCAAAGACTTATCCCAGACATCGAGGGCGTGGGGATGGGTAAGGAAGAAGCCTATACATTACACGTAACGACAGACTCGGTGCTACTCCAGGCAACAAGCAAACGAGGTTTGTATTGGGGTATGCAGACAATTCGGCAGTTGAAAGAACAAAAGAAAGGGTGTTGGTATCTTCCATGTTGTAAAATCACTGATTATCCAGTATTTAGCATTCGAGGTTTCATGCAGGATGTAGGCAGGAATTATCAATCGCTGGCAATGTTGAAGGAACAGATTGATGTCTTGTCTTTCTATAAAATGAATGTTTTTCACCTACATCTAACCGATAATCCTGGCTGGCGCTTGGAGAGCAAAAGATATCCTCAAATTAACAAGGCGGAGACCATGAGCCGTTGGAGAGGAAAATGCTATACACAACAGGAATTTGTAGATTTGGTAGATTATTGCATAAGAAAGAATGTAATCCTCATTCCCGAATTCGATATTCCTGGTCATTGTGAAGCGTTTAGAAAAGGTTTAGGTGTAGGAAATATGTCAGACCCAATGGTCAAGAAAGTTCTCTTAGAGTTAATTGATGAGTTGTGTGGTCTTGCTCCTGTCGAAAAAATGCCATATATCCACATCGGCACCGACGAAGTCTGGCATGACTACGAGCGTCTCGAAAACGGTTTACTTTCCGATTTAATTAGACAAGTAAGGAAGCACGGCAGAGAGGTAATAGTATGGCGACCTGGACAAAAGATAGATGATGACACGGTATCTATCACTCAGCTTTGGTCGTACAATGGGCATCCCAAGGCTAAACATCAATATCTTGATTCCCGCCTTAACTATCTCAACCATCTTGATCCTTTGGCAGGTGTTGCTCAGCTTTATTTTGACAAAATTTGTGGTAGCTCCCATGGAGATTCGCTTCGCCTAGGCGGTATATTGTGTTGCTGGAATGATAACAATGTTACCGAAAATTATGATATTCTAAGACATAATCCTGTATATCCTGGAATAGTTGCATACAGTGAAGTTTCGTGGAGAGGCTTACCCTTTGACATCAAAGATAACTATCTGGCAAAATTTCCAGATAAAGATAGTCCCTTATTCAATGAATTTGTCGAGTTTGAAAAGCGTTTAATCAAGCACAGAGACGAATACTTCCAGAGCAAGCCTTTTCCTTATGTTCGTCAAGCTAATATCAGTTGGAGCGTAATAGGACCCTTCAATAACGAAGGCGATATAAATAAGGCATTTCCCATGGAGGATGAGATAAGCACGTTGTACACAATCGATTCAGTTGATTACCGTTGGAAGGAGGAAATTGTAGGAGGTACAATTCATCTACAGCATTTCTTTGGGTATCCCTCATATTTCCCCAAAGATACTGGAACTTATTATGCTTATACTCGCGTGTGGTCTCCTGTTAGTCAGGCTGTTGATGCGTGGGTAGGTTTTCATGATTGGTCTCGTTCGGGAGGGCGACGAGGAGGCCCATTCCCCGAGCTTGGGCTGTGGCACAATACAAACCCCCAAATATGGATTAATAATAATGTTATTGCTCCTCCAAAATGGGAAAATCCAGGGCTGGAAGCGGATACTGAGGAAATTTCATTTGCCGACGAAAACTACTTCTTTAGAGACCCGACGAAAATAGTTCTAAATAAAGGATGGAATGAAGTTTTGTTGAGAATTCCCATAAAAAAAGATACGTGGAAGCGGATGTTTACATTTGTTCCTGTGTGTGTAAATAAAGAAGGGGTCAGAGAGGTTCCTGATATAATATTTGATTCAAAAATTAGATAAAAACAAATGAATAAGATTAAAGGATTAGTAGCAGCGCCATTTTCTGTTTTGGACAGCAGGGGAGAGTTGCGAGTTGAAAAGATTCCTGCATATTGCGATATGTTGGAGAAGAATAAAGTTGCAGGAGCTTTCATCAATGGTTCGACTGGCGAGGGAGTTTCGCTTTCGCAAAAGGAGAAACATCAAACAATGGAGCATTGGGGAAGGGTCTCCAAGGGTAAAAATATTAAACTCATCAATTTGGTAGGAGGTACCTCGCATAAAGAATGTATTGATAATGCCCTTCATTCGCAGGAAAACGGTGCCGCTGCTATCTCTATTCTTGCACCTTATTACTTCAAACCATCTAGCGCAAAAGCTCTTGTGGATTTTTGTGCGCTGATAGCGGAAGCAGTACCCAAGATGCCTGTTTATTTTTATCATATTCCAGTACTCACTGCTTGCAATATATCGATGTATGACTTTCTTAGAGAAGCAGATGGCGTAATTTCCAATCTTGCAGGAATAAAATATACACACGAAGATTTTATGGACTACCTGAGTTGTCTTCATTTCAAAAATGCAAAATACGATATGCTTTGGGGGCGCGACGAAAACCTGCTCTCGGCATTGGTATTGGGGGCAAAGGGAGGGGTGGGGAGCACCTACAACTATGCTGCTCCTCTATATTTGGAGCTGATTGCAGCCTACAATGCAGGAAACTTCACGCAGGCACGTAAACTCCAACAAAAATCAATAGACATGATATATTTGTTGGGCAAGTACGGAGGCATCGCTACTGGCAAAGCATATATGAAGTATCTAGGGCTCGACCTAGGAGGGTTCCGTTTGCCTGTCAAGAATATGAGCGACAGTGCTTATATCGATTTTTGTAAGAATGTTAAAAGCTTGAATATGGAAGATTGTTTTTCAGAAGTATAAGGAAAATAGAGTCTCGGCCTAATGTTATCTTCTTATTGTCAGAGGCTTTTACTTCGGGAGATAAGTTTTTTCAGTAAAAAATAATTAGTAAAATGGAATACAAAACACTTGCAGAGAAATACAAAAACGAACTCCTATACAATGTAATCCCATTCTGGGAAAGGCACTCTGTCGACAATGATAACGGAGGTTACTTTACTTGTCTCGACCGAAAAGGGAATGTTTTTGATACCGATAAATTCGTATGGCTACAAGCTCGTCAAGTATGGATGTTTTCGAAGTTGTACAACGAAGTGGGAAAAAGAGATGTGTGGTTGCATGTAGCATTACATGGGGCAACTTTTCTGCATAGATATGGACATGACGAAAATCTAAATTGGTATTTCTCGCTCGACAGGGAAGGTAAGCCATTGGTTCAGCCTTATAACATTTTCTCCGACTGCTTTGCAGCTATGGCATTTGGACAACTATACAAAGCCACAAGGCTTGACAATTATGCCGAAATAGCAAAAAAAACATTCGACAATATCCTGAGCAGAAGCAATAAACCCAAAGGAAAATACGATAAAATATATCCCGAGACAAGACCGCTAAAGAGCCTCTCTTTGCCCATGATTTTATGCAATCTATCTTTAGAGTTAGAGCATTTACTAAGTCCTAATGTAGTTGAAAAGACCGTCGATAGTTGCATAATTGAGGTGATGGAAGTATTCTACCAGCCCGAGCAAGGGCTGATTTTCGAGAACGTTAAGCCTGATGGTAGCCTTTCCGATTCTTTCGACGGGCGCTTGCTAAATCCAGGACATGCCATCGAAGCAATGTGGTTCATCATGGACTTAGCATCTAGAAAACACGACGATACTCTGGTTAAGAAAGCTGTAGACATTGTTCTGCGAACCATAGAATATGCGTGGGACAAACAGTATGGTGGTATCTTCTATTTCCTCGACAGCAAGGGTAGTCCCCCTCAACAGCTCGAATGGAACCAAAAGTTATGGTGGGTGCATATTGAAACTCTCATTAGCTTGATTAAAGGATACCACCTGACGAGGAACGAAACCTGCCTAAGCTGGTTCGAAAAAGTGCAAGACTATACTTGGTCGCACTTTGGCGATTCCCAATACGGAGAATGGTTTGGCTACCTAGATCGACAAGGCGAAGTGCTACTAGACCTAAAAGGAGGGAAATGGAAGGGATGTTTCCATGTGCCTCGCGGGCTCTATCAGATATGGCAAACTCTTGAGAAATTGAAATGATAACATTTGACTGGGGTATAATGCTGGGAGAAAGGAACTTGCGAATGAATGTAATATCAAAACTTCTTTTAGCCGCAGTCTTTGGGATTATTGGTTTTGTGCAGATTGCGGAAGCACATGAGCATATTAATCATATTAAGCAAAACAGCTCTGATTTGTTTGAAGAACTTGGAGGTAAAGTAGGACAAGAGGGTGTTGCTGGAGCCTTTGTGGGCGTGCATAAGGATGTGTTGATTGTGGCAGGTGGCTCGGCATTTCCCGAAGGAAAGCCGTGGGAGAATGGACAGAAATATTTTTCCGATGGTATCTATATATTTCAACGCTTGAGTGATGGTGGTTTCGCATTGTTGAAAGAAGAAAAGTTATCGAAAGGCATTGCTGAAGGAGTATCGCTTAGTCTTCCTCAAGGTGTTTTATGCATCGGAGGACAAAGTTCTTCGGGCTTGAGCCGGCAAGTAGTTTTGCTGTCTTGGTCTAAGGGGCAACTCGAACGGCACAAGTTTCCAAAACTCCCTGTGCCTGTTAAAAATGTGGCGGCAGCGGTCATTGAAGAGCAGGTTTATCTTGTGGGAGGACAGAGTGAATCAGGTGCCCTTGACCAGTTCCTGCGGTTGAATTTATCCAACAAGGAAGCTGGCTGGCAACAACTACCGAGTTTTCCTCATCCAGTGACTGGCGCAATGGCGATTGCTCAAATGGATGGAGAAGAAGTGAGCTTGCATGTGTTCGGAGGTAGGGCAAAAATGAAAGAAGCCTCTATAACGACCTTCTATGCAGATGTGTTTCGGTTCCGTCCTTCCAAGGGCAAGTGGGAACAAAAAAAAACCATTCGCTTGTCAGGAGGCGAGGTCTTGCCTTTGGCTGTAGGGCTTGTGGGGCGTGTTGGAGCTTCGCACATAGTTTTGTTGGGTGGCGATTCGGGAACTACATTCAACCAGGTTGAGGATGCAATTAATCAAATGGAAGTTGATAATAATGATGCACGAGCTATCCGCGATTCCTTATGGAAGGCTCATCCTGGATTTAATAAACATATATTAATCTACAATACGATTACTGATTCGTGGTTTGAGGGAGGTGTTTGGCAGGGAAGCCCAGTGGCTGTAGGCTCTTCGGCTTGGATGAACGGTTCTTTACTTATTCCTGGAGGTGAGATTAAACCAGCCATCCGGACGCCTAAGATTCATGAAGTTCGTTTTTCGGTGAGCCCCGTTTTTGGTTGGCTTAACTACTTGGTGCTTGGCATTTATTTTGTCGGCATGTTGTTTCTGGGTTTCTATTTTATGAAGCGAGAAAGCAATACCGATGATTTCTTTAAGGCAGGAGGACGTATCCCTTGGTGGGCAGCGGGTATTAGTATTTTTGCAACCACTTTAAGTGCTATTACATTTATTGCTATTCCTGCAAAGTCATACTCTACTGATTGGCGCATGCTGGTGTTTAATATGTCTATAATTTTTATCGCCCCAATAGTTATTCGTTATTTCTTACCTTTCTTTCGTCGATTTAATTTTGATACAGCTTACCAGTATCTCGAAGCTCGTTTTAATAGGGCAGTACGCTGGCTAGCCTCAAGTTTATTTGTGTTTTTTATGGTGAGTCGGATTGCAATCGTTCTTTTTTTACCATCCTTGGCATTGAATACCGTAACTGGATTTAATATTTACCTGTCCATCGTTGTGATGGGAATTGTGACTGTAACTTATTGTACCTCTGGAGGAATCGAAGCGGTTGTATGGGGAGATGTCATTCAAGGGTTTATTTTGCTTGGTGGCGCATTCATAGCACTTGCTTTTATGTTGGCAGGTGTTGATGGAGGATTGAGCGGATTTCTGGAGATAACAGCAGAACAACAAAAGTTTCATACGTTTGACTTTCGGTTCGACCTCTCTCAGCCTGTGTTTTGGGTCGTTATTATTGGAGGATTAGCTAATACTTTAATTTCTTACACTAGCGATCAGAGTGTGGTTCAGCGTTATATGACAACAAAAGATGAGCGTGCGACAGGTCGTAGTATCTGGTTGAATGGCTTTTTGAGTATTCCAGTGAGCATCATTTTCTTTTTATTGGGAACGGGTTTGTATGCTTTTTATACATCCAACCCAGACCAAATGTCCATAGTTAATCCGAATATTGATTCTGTGTTTCCTCAGTTTATTGTGAATGAAATGCCACCTGGCATTGCTGGTTTATTGATTGCCGCAGTTTTCGCGGCAGCAATGTCAACCTTGTCCTCTAACATCAATTCAGTAGCAGCAGTAATCACTTCTGATTTTTACAAAGTGATGGTATCAAAAGCTACACCAGCAAAAAAAATGCTTGTTGCACGTTGCTCAGGAATTATTGTTGGGATATTGGGTATTTTGTTAGCTTTGATATTGGCGACTTGGAACATCGCGTCTCTCTGGGATCAGTTTAACACCTTTCTTGGATTGATGACTGGTGGATTGGGGGCTTTGTTTGTGATGGGGATTTTCTTCCCTCGTATCTCGGGAGATGCAGCTCTTGTAGGTGTTGCCGGTGGGTTATTTATGTTGATATTAGTTAGAAGTTACACAGATTTGTCTTTCCTATTGTATGGTTTTGTTAGTATCACTTCTAGTGTTCTGCTTGCTTATTTGGCTAGCTGGGCTCTTCCCAATAGAAAACCAATTGCTGATTTACCTAATAGCGTCTCAGATAAATCTTAGGGTGTCGCTTTCCTGTCGTCATCATTGGGACAGCGATACTATTGCAGGTTTTGACAAACCCCTATACGCCCTATGTCATTATTTTGGAAGAGAATAATTCCTTACTTTTACACTCGATGTTGGTTTTCTTCATGACTAGAGAAATTGGCGATAATATTTCTCTAGGATATGGAAATCCAACATTTTATACAAACATTTTAAGTGTTTATTTCGTTAATATTTAGCCATTTGTTTTTTGTCATGTACTAAGATAATTGGTAGAAAAATCAGCATAGAAGGAATTATAGTACTATAATTGGTCGAGAAGTTAAAAGGTGGAGCAATTATAGCACTATAATTGACGAAAAGGGAGCTGGGGAGCAAATTATAGTACTATGTCGCCGTAAACATTGGGCTGAGGAGGCATTTGAAGCAAAAAATCAATATTCACTAATATAAAACGGAACATTATGGTTGAAATTCAGAAAATCATTGCAAACTCTACAAAACGGGAGTGTAATCCATAAAATGCCCAGCTCAACAAAGTTTGAAAGAGAAATGTATGAGCAGTTTGTGATTTTAAAAAAGTATAAAGGACAAATAAATCCTGACAAAAGCCCTTTTGCTAAATTGTTGAATAAGGTTAATCCAGTTGGAGGAAGATATAACTTAAATACCCAGAAAGGATTAGATGGATTTTATGAAGCTGCTAGAAAATAGCTGACAAGTATTCTTTGCCAAAAAACTTCACTAACAAAAAGCCCTAGATATGAATAATTTAATTTGTTGCTTACTTGATGATAAATATATTAAAATTGATGATAGTGTAAATCTTGAATCAATCAAGGATAAAGATAAATACAACGATTATGCTATACATCTAAAAGGAAAGTTTACAGAGGACTACTTGCATTCTTTCGCTGAACATTTTCCAGAAGTCAAGGAGTTGCATTTCTGTAATAAAATAGGGCTCTATGTCGTTTGTAGTGGGTATCGGAAATAAATTTTATTTTTGTGCATGGAAAACTCACAAGAAATATTTGCTTTCACTACTGTCCGCTAAAATAAAATTCAGTCAATATATCTTTCGTAACTTTCACATAATCAATGTTCGTTATCCGTCTTTTCAAAAGTAAGCCCCCTCCATTTCGGGGAATAAAGAATTTTGATATCTCACTCTATTTTGATATGATACTGCTTTCCAGCAGGCTTCAGGCTCTTCTAAAAACTCGTAAATATTGATATAGCACATTAATTGATGGCGTATGATGGACATCAAATTTGAAAAAGCCCACTTCCTCTCAACTTGCCTTTGAACTAAGGTGCTTATTAAATTAGCTAGCATAGC
>JBKECH010000035.1:0-4741 GCA_047974415.1 Bacteroidales bacterium
TCATGAGAGGGAGTGCCATTGGTATATGGATAGAATTTGCGCAACCATTCCAACTTCTCTTTCCCAAACAGGGCTATGTCAGTCCACGTGCTAAACCCATTTAACGAGGCGCTAATACACAAGAAAAGTATTTCTATTAATGGATAACTGTAGTATCCTTTGTTTGTTCGCCTAGGGTCTTCCAATGTTGAAAATGAGTTAGTAAATAGTCGTTCTCTTTCTTTTTCAGGGCCTTTGTTTTCCATTTTTTTGAAAGGGAACAGCCCCTTTCAGATGTCCAAAGATACTAATATTGTGGAAATAATCACTCTTTTTTAAGGGCGATTTACCTGGCTGTTCTATAGGCTCTTCCAAAAAAGAGCATAGCTTATTGGGGAAATTTTGGTTTTGTAGGTGGTTCTTTACCTATTTACTTGTTTAGTCTCTGATTCCATAAATGAGTCAAAGTCATTTTTAAAATCGCTAAAATTAAAATCAATCTTGCTTTTTTGCAATTTATCTAACATTGCGTTAGTTGCCTTTTTAAACTCTGACCAAACAAACTTCCATATCTCTGATTCAGGTAGTTCTAAAACGTCTTCAGTAATACCTATATCAATAGTTATGTAATTCTTACTTTTCATTAAACGCATTCTGTTTATTCCTTTTTCTTCCCATGCTGCAAATTTACCATCAACCCTAAAAATAATTGATAATTGTTTTATATCAGTGCTATATTCCGTCTTAAAGTTGTTCTCTACAGACTTTTTAAAAGTATAGTATAAATCAAAAAACTTTTTTACCTTTACACCTCCACCCGATTGAGCTGCGAAAGTATAGATAGATTCCATTTCCATAAATAGTCAATTTTCTTTTTTGCTACCCGCCCATGGCTCCTTATTTAAAGGTCCAGGGTCAGTTTCTACCAATTCTCTCTCTTTTGCTAACATCTCCTTCCTTGTTCCTGAGTCTTCTATTTCTAAATAGTCTTTTCCAAGCTCCTTCTTGCTATATCTTTTATTTGGATCATTACTAATACCATGCTTTACTAGATTTCCATCTTCATCATATCTTTTGTATAGATAAGTCGTTCCCTTCTAGTTTTTGGAATTACCATGCTTACTTTTCTTTTTGCGTCCCCTCTTTTTCTTCGGTCCAGGCTTCCTTTTCTTACGACTTCCATCTTTTAGCATACCGTAATATTTTGACAGCCCAAATGTATCAATCCATACATTGGTATCATCCACATACCCATGAAGATTTATACCCCCTGCCAATCCTATCGGGTCAACAGAAATATAAACCCCATCCTCAGGATTGTAATATCTGAATCGGTTATAATACAGCCCTGTCTCCACATCATGATACTGACCCTGATAGCGGAACGGCAGTGCTTCCGCTTTGCCGTTCATTTCGAGGACTTTGCCGTTGATTTCGAGCTGACAGCTCCATACTTGCTTGCCGCCGCTGTCGTACATGTGCGTTGGTGTGCCAAGATGGTCGCTTTCGATGCTATAATACTCGCCGTCCTGCAGTTTTGCTGTCGGAGTGAAACTCTCCTCGTCGTACACCCGCGTTACCGCATGCTTTTCCCTGCCAGAACTCCATTCATGTAAAAGAACATTGCCGTCCCAAAGGTAATTCTTTTTTTTGAGACACTAAAACGAGTTCTGAATAGCCTCCGGCTTTAGCCAGAGGGAAGAATGATATCTATATTTCAGAGCTTTATCCCAAAGATTATACATGGTAAACACTTGGGCTAAAGCCCTATGTAGACTTAGATTACACCTCTCACCTCCCGCTAAAGCAGGAGGTGAGTCATTTGCCCTTATTTCCTCTCAGCCAAGCAAAAAATAAGACGCACTTTACTTGATATATAGCAATAAAAATCTTCCGAACATGACTAGGCGAAGCCCCATGTCTAAAAGCACAATAACACCAAAGCACTGAAAGCGCGATATCAAAACATATTGTAAATCTTTCTGCAACAAAGAACAGATTGCTTCGTCGCAAGCTCCTCGCAATGACGCTCTTGTATTTGCATTCTTCCTTATCAACTCTCAATTATCCATTGAATAAGGCTTATTAGGGGATTTTGGTTAGGTGGGTGGTGCTATCAAACAGGAAGAGTTTCTTTGCTAGAAACTAATCTCACGCCTTTATTGTCAAATAAGCTGAATATCCTTTTTATTTCTTCTGTAATCATATATTCAAAGGACTCCCATTCATATAGGGAAGTCGCATCACGCCTTGCACAGTAATGTACCTTACCTGTATCTACATCCATATATAATTTTGAGCTATCACAACCATACCCTCCTATAAAAAAGTGATTTGTCTGGGCATTCTTGGGTTTCTCCCATCCATTAGGGGTCTGTAAATCAAGGGGCTGGGCATCCGCTACTAAATCTCTCCCTTGTTGCTTTCTCAAACCATATAAAGAAAGACACCTAACAAACAATCTTAAGCCATTCGAGTAATTTAATAAAAAGGACTTATATGATTCAGGTACAATAGCTTTAATCTCTGTTTCTAATAAATCAATATCATTCTCACCCAATACCATAAATAATTCATGGCAATATGCTTCAGGAGCTATATGAGGGGCATGACCAAATAGTCTTGCTCCATTGTCAAGCTCTTTATAACCATTCTCTTTAAACGGTAAAATATATTCTAACACTGTATCAAAATAACTCATAATTACATATTTTGTCTGTCTATCATGTCCCCTGATGTCTGATTATGAAAATCACCGTCATGTGCAGCTAGGTGCTCATCTCTAGCGAGGAACTCAATATTGTTAGGATTATCTGCTTGCTTATGATTATTACTCACATCATTTATATGATGTCCCTCATATCCGCTAACTTTCCCTGTTTCTTTTAATTCCTTAATTTCATCATCATTCCAATCCCTAGTACCTTTATTAGTTCTCCAAACTAACTCTTGCTCTTGTTTCCACGCTTTCTTTACAGCTTTTTGCCTTTTATTATTTAGTTCCCTCTGTTTATCTTTTTTACTTTTTCTTCCTGGCTTTTTACCAAACTTACCATCCTTTTTCCTATATATCTTTAACCCCAGCGGGTCAATCCATGTATTACTATCCCCAACATAAGAATAAAGATTAAACTCTCCCGAAGCTAAGCCCAAGGGGTCAACAGAAATATACCTCCCGTCTTCTGGACAAAAATAGCGAAAGCGGTTATAATACAGCCCTGTCTCCACATCATGGTACTGACCCTGATAGCGATGCGGCAGTGCTTCCGCTTTGCCGTCCATTTCGAGGACTTTGCCGTTGATGTCGAGCTGACAGCTCCATACTTGCTTGCCGCCGCTGTCGTACATGTGCGTTGGTGTGCCAAGATGGTCGCTTTCGATGCTATAATACTCGCCGTCCTGCAGTTTTGCTGTCGGAGTGAAACTCTCCTCGTCGTACACCCACGTTACCGCATGCTTTTCCCTACCAGAACTCCATTCATGTAAAAGAACATTGCCATCCCAAAGGTAATTCTTTTTTTTGAGATATTGGATATTCGGATTTTCATACAACGGACGAACAGCCAAAAATTAGTGAACTGTGCTCAGTGATGAGTGTTCGGATAACAACCAAAAGCGGAGCAAGAACCGCCAGAAACAAACAGCCAAATACTATATCTGTATTTGGCTGTTTATTCGGCTCTCCAGAAATCCCATAGCTTATTTAGGGAATTCTAAGAAAAAACTGGAGCTTTACCTATTTATCTACATGATGAATAGGTTTAGCAATTTAGGCGCTTTTTAATACTATCTTTGATATCGTATAAAAGTTGCAAAGATTCTATGCTAAATTTGGATTTATCAAGATTTTCAATATATTTCACTGTATGGTTTGTCCCTTCATTCATTAATCTTATTATTGTATGGTCATAAATGTCATGCTCATAACTATCTGCGACTTCATCAAACATATCAATTAAATCGACCAAAACCTTATCAGTATCTTTTTCAGAATTTGTAATTACTCTTTCAAATCTAGCTCTAATATCTACACTCACAATTATTATTCATTTATAGGAATATGATTTGCATCCCAATCATTTTTTGCTGTTTGATTTCCAGCATCATCAAATGTACTAGCATCTCTGGGTTTATAATTACCATCATTGACTTTATCCGATGGTACTATTTCTTTGTGTGCATGTAGCGTATTGTCTGCAAATCCTGCTTTCCCAGAAACAGGATCAAGCCTTACTGATACAGTATTCCCGTCAGAACCTTGCTTTGTCCATATTTCGCCACCATTATTTGCTTTTTGTACTGTGAATCCCTTTTCTTTTAGGCTCTCTTGTATTTCAGATTTCTTCTTTCCTCTAAGAGAACCAGCATCATCTAAAATTTCTTGTGAGGTATAGCTTTTCTTTAACCCTAAACGCTATCATCCGAAAGTTTTTTTGAGAGAAATAAAAAAGCCTGAAGAATTCCTATTTTTGCTTTCTACACAAAATCAAAAACAATGGGACTCTTCAAGCGCAACAAAAATACAGACAAACCAGTAATCAAACAAATTTTAGATCTAATTCCTAACTGGATTCTTACGAACTGTATTGCAAAGCATAGGTCAGACAAGGGATGCAGTAAATACAAAACCCGAGACCAGTTAGTAGCATTAACTTTCGGACAGCTGTTTAGATGTGACTCTCTCGGCGAAATTTCATCGGGTATTGGCATGAGTGAGAAGCTCATAGAAGACATGGGTCTACTTCAGAGCCCAGCCCGTTCA
>JBKECH010000111.1:0-25867 GCA_047974415.1 Bacteroidales bacterium
AGTTATCAGAAAAGCGGTTTTATCTCAAGGTTGATTATATCTACAAGCTGATATTCTACACTCCCAAAAACAAAGAATACTACGAGCAACTGGTGGATCAGGCTAAGTGAAATACAATGATGTTCCTCTGTCCACTGGTTTCGGTTCTTCTGCTCGTTCGATGGTAATGTTGTTGACCGCATTCTCATCAAAGGTTTTTTTGGCACTCTCGTCATTTATGATGCACTCGAATGATATGCGATAGAGATTGCCTGCGTCTCCAGAGTCTTCACGGCGGAGGTCTGAGCGGCGCATAGTGTTGTAGTTTTCTCCGCTCACTCCATGGAAACACAAATGCAGGCGGTCTAGTAAGTCAAGGAAACTCAAAGCACTATCTTGATTGTACGAGTTCATATATGTGTCGCTGAAAGTTTCGTAGAATAGGTAGAAGTCCACCTGTATATCGCAGTTCTGAATGAGCAGACCAATGTCGCTACACTCATTGGTGTTAAATGCTATGAATACGGCAGGGGTTGGGAATGGTAGTTCTTCGGTTAGATATGATACTTGCTCGTGCCATAGGTCTATCCATTCTACTTCGGGAATTTGCTCTTTGATGCGTTCTGCGAGTTCTTTATATAGTGTTGTCCAATGTGCCATGATGCTGTTGTTTAAATGGGGCTTAAATGATTATTCTTCTTTGAATGATATTTTCGAATTGTTGAAATTGGGTTCTATTTGTTTACTTATGGTGTCGCCAAACCATTGGTCGAAGTTGTTCCTGAGGGTTTTACTTTCGCCGATGAATTGGCGTTTGGGTATTTTTATCTTTGAGCCTACTGGTTTTAGAGCCATGTATTTAAAGTAGAGTGCTTTTTTGTTCTTGGTTTTGCCATAGCCTTTAATAGCTTTTCCATCATCATCCGTTTTTCCTTTCGAAGCAATGCGAATAAACTTAGCCCAAAAGTATTTTTTCATACGCTCAGTTACAACAATGTAACCTCCCTCGTTGTGTATCTGTGCATACTCCAGCTCGGAGCCGACTACAACCCGTTGCCTACTTTGTTCTTGTTTGCGAACTGATCGCATTAATTTCCCCTTGTTGTGTAGTGTCCGTTTACTGCTGCTTGCCTGCCACTTTTGGAAGGAACTATCTGTGAAGCCGCCTTTGGCAAATCCATCTCTAAAGAATTTGACAGACTCCGTTGCTGCATAGCGAGAGGCATTGCTAATTAGCAACTCGCCCATCTTTTTAAAGTTTGGTATTTGGTTCTTTGCCATAATTGTTATATCTTTGTCATTGTGAGAGCGGGTACGCCCAATCTCTAACCACGAAAAGGCGAGACTGGAGTCTCGCCTTTTTTTATTTTAACCCCGCAAAATGTTCTATAAAGTTTTTACTTAATACTTGAGAACGAGATACTCGGATAACATCCCCATCCCTTATTAGTATTATCTCTTTTACATTAGGCTTCCGTCCTCCTGTCAATTGCCCACGGATGTTCTTTGCTACTTCAAATAGATAGTTGTCTTCTGTGGCTTTTGTAATATCCAGCACAGAAGCAATCTAGAAAATAGCTCTCCATACATTCCAGATTAATCTCCGATGGGGAAGCTGTTTATGCAAATTTCCATACTGTTAAGATTAATCGCCTACGGCGAAGCCAAAATAGTTGCCCACACAAAACGTTATAGAGCCTGAAAAAATCGCAAAGGGGGAAGGTATGCAGTTGAAGCATTATAACTCAAGTGTCACAAAGCGTATGGCAAGGCCTCCGCCTTTAGCCAGTTTTATATTGATAGTATCTGATGCAGATACTCTAGTTGTTTCTATAGTTATAGGATACGGATTATCTTTGTAATTTGCATTTTCCCCATCTCGATAAATCTGAGCCTCATACTTTTCACTTTTGTCTAAGAAAGATAAGTCTATATTTACTTCTCGTTCCTTCTCATTAGTTATTGCGCCGAGATACCAGTCTTTAGAGTCTCGATCTTGTCGGGCAGTTACCACGAACTCTCCAATTTTTGAATCTATTACCTTAGTTTGACTCCAATTTGTAGGCACCTGTTTTACAAATTCAAAAGCTGGATTTCCTGCGTAATTTTCGGGCAAATCAGATGCCATTTGCTGAGGGCTATATATCACCACATACAGGGCCAGTTGTTTTGCAAGAGTTGTTTGAACTTTAGCATCATTTAAGCCATCGTAATCAAAATCGAAGGTTCCAAAAGTCATATCAAAAGGTCCTGCAAGCATTCTTGTAAACGGAAGAATTGTGGTATAATTTGGTGGATTTCCTCCATCATCCGACCAAGCATCATACTCTTGCCCTCTCGCACCTTCCTGCGTCATTAAGTTTGGAAATGTTCGTTGCAAGCCTGTTCCTTTTACTGGTTCGTGATTATTTATCATTATATGATGTTTAGCTGCGGTTTCTATCACCCTTCGGTAGTGCCGCACCGCAAATTGACCATCATGCCATTCCTTTCCATCGAGGTATTTATTCACATAGCCTGTTTTTACGGCATTTACCTTGTTTTTTTCATATAGACCGAATGCTTTATCCATTTGAGATTCATATTGACTTACAGCACCTGCTGTCTCATGATGTCCTATAAGATTTACCCCCTTTAATTCGGCATATCTGCACACTTCTTCTAAGTCGAAATCGGGATAAGCTTTGGTTAAGTCTATATTTTCAGGATTTCTCACCCAATCTCCATCCCAGCCATAGTTCCACCCTTCAACCAACACTCCTCCAATATCGTTTGCAGAAGCAAAGTCGATATATCTCTTTGCATTTGCAGTTGAGGCCCCGTGTTTGGGTCCCTGATACCAAGTTGATTTATACAAATGCATCGACCACCATATTCCGAGGTATTTTGAAGGCTTAATCCAGGAGGTATCCTCGATTTGGCAAGGTTCATTCAAGTTGAGCATCATTGTGCTGGTTGCTAAATCTCCAGGCTTGTCTCCGATGATAATTGTTCGCCATGGGGAAACAAAGGGTGTCTTCGCATAAACCTTTACACCGGTACTCCAAGGTACTAATTCACTCTCAAACTGAATGTTCGATTTTTTCAACAGTGTCATCGATGCAAAATCAGTAAGATTTGCCTCATGAATAGCGAAGTAAGTTCCTTTGGCGGTTTCAAAAGTTGCTGGCGTATTTATGGTGTCCGTTTCACCTACTTTTGTTTTTCGGTAGAAACTTTCGTAGTAGCTATTTTCTCGATGCACAGGAATCCACCAAAGGGAAGGCTCCTCAGGGAATGAAAATTGGGTGAGCTCATTGCCGATTTTTACACTATCTAGATTTGCCTGTTTGGGGAATTCATACCGAAACCCCACACCGTCGTCAAACACCCTAAATACGATATTCATTTGACACTTCTTTCCTCCTTTTCCCTGCAATTCTAGTTTCAGCTCATTATGCTTGTCGGTTATTTCCTTGAACTCTCCCCAAGGTTGCTCCCAAGTTTCATTTACTGATTTTCGCTCTGCACTAAGTAGCTTAAGGTTTTTATATACTCCCTCTTCATTGATAAATTTAAAGCCCATTTCTGAATCCTCAATTAAGACTTCTTCTCCTTTACACACGTTATACGCTGGAACTCCATCTTTCAAAGTAAAGCAAAGTTTTATGTCGCCGTTTGGAGAGTTTAACTCCTCTGTAATAGTTTGACTACACGACAACAGGAAAAATACACAGCAGAAAGTTAGTATACTTATTTTTTTATTACGTTTCACTATTTTTATTTTAAGTAAGATTTCTTGATTTTAACCAGTCTGTGTTTTTTTAAGCAAAACACATCAAGTAAATCGCTCTTGAAAAAAGTGATTGTTTTCTTTAGAACTCTGAAGAATTTCACCACAATAAAGTCAATACACCCAAATTCTCGAGAGAAATTGACGGAAGTATCGAGAAAACGGTTTAGGACTTAAGAGCGATTTACCTGCAAAACACACCCAACATCAAAGTTTTCTACATATAGCAGCATACCCTCCACCTTGTGCCATTTTAATTTCCAGCTTGGTGTTTTTGTTTGCCTTTTTCACAATTCGCTTATAATCTATTGCAATTTTATCTGCATTTATCCCATCTTGCATGATTTCAAGTTCATATTCTCCATCATCAAGAAACGAAAGGTCGATGTTAAGAGTCCGCGGAGTGCTATCTGTCATTGCTCCGATATACCAGTCGCTACCGCTTTTTCTAGCTGTAACAATATAGTCCGTAATTTTTGCATCGATAATCTTAGTTTCATCCCAAACTGTTTTCATTTGACTTATAAACCTGATGCTTTCTTCCTCTTTGTAATAGTTTGATGGGCTGTCGCAAATCATTTGCAAGGGAGAGTCATACACTATAAACATAGCCAATTGATGACATCTTGTGCCCATACTCATGGCATTGGTCCATCTTAAAGAGAAATATTCTGGATGGACATTCTGCATAGCTCCTGGAGTGAAATCCATCGGTCCGGCAAGCATGCGAGTGAAGGGAAGTGTGAGATCATGTTCTGGAGTAATCTCTTTAGAGCTTTTAGAATTTTCCAATCCTTTCACACCTTCATAGTTAACCACATTTGGATAAGCCTTTCTAAGTCCTGCTGGCTTATACGAGCCATGAAAGTCCACTAACAAGTGCCGTTCTGCACATTCTTTAGCTATTCTTTCGTAGAAGTTTACCATCGACTGACCAGCTTGCGCCATAAAATCCACCTTAAGCCCCTTCACTCCCCATCTTTGAAATTGGTCTAAAATGGCATCCATATCCTTATCTAACGGCCCCCAAAGCGACCATAGAATAAGATCAACATTTCTTTCTTTCCCATAAGCTACAAGCTCAGGTATATTAATATCGGGACTAGACTCAAGTAAATTAGTTGTCGTTTTTGACCAGCCTGCATCAATAATTATGTATGGAATCTCATATTTTGCTGCAAAATCGATGTAGTATTTATAAGTGCGAGTATTTATGCCCGATCTGAAATCTACATTGTAAATATTATTTTCATTCCACCAGTCCCAAGAAACCAAACCTGGCTTTATCCAAGAGGTGTCATCAATTTCACAATCTCGTGAGAGCAGAAAAACCAGTTGATTTTCTACCAGTTGTTTATCTTCTTCGCTAAGCAAGAATGTCCTCCATGGAAAATTGCGTTTCCCTCTTGTTTTAGCTATGTAGTCGGCTTCTTTTTTTACAACAATGTCTCTATCCCCTTTTTCTTCTGCCTCTAAAATCACTTTTGGAAACTTACTTTTAAGGGTTTTCTCGCCAGTAGCTTCGAGAAATAATCCTGGATAATCAAACAAATCAGCTTCTGTGATTCCAATTTTTACGTTATTATCTGCCTCCACGACAGTGGGGAGAGAGCAAAATTTTCCGGAATCAAACGATGATAATTTCCCTCTGGCATATTCTCGTTCATAGTGCGACAGCAAGCTAACTTCCTCTGGGAATAATATAGGATAGTCTTTGGCAAAGTTTAACTCAAGGACTTCATTATCGACTATAATTTCTCCTTGTTTCCCCACCTCGAATCGATATGCCATTCCGTTGTCGTAAAGCCTGAATGAAACTGCCAAGTCATTTCTGAACGAGATTTGCAATTGGGTGTAATTATCTTCAATTATTTTTGATTTTGCTGGAACAGGGCATTCTTGTTTTCCTCGGTGATTTGTCTGCTTAGCACTTCTCACACTCAGTTTCTTTCCCAAGTCAACACCATCTACTGAAAGAGAAATCTTATTCCGATCAAAAATGTTTTGCCCATTCATATGAAGTGACCAAGCAAGTTCGTTTCCAGCAATTATGGTGGCAATAATTCTCCCATTGGGAGATGCGAGTGTATAGGTTTTTTCTCTGTTAGCGTATGCGTATGTTGAACATACAAAAGCCAGCAAAGCCAATATGATAACTCTTTTTGTCATTGTATTTGTTTTTTAGTTGTTATTTCGCAATCTATTTTTTCTAAGGTTTTCCAGCACTGATACATGCCTCGTGGCACATGAAAACATCCCTTCCATTTCCCACCTTTAAGGGGTAAGAGTACTTCTCCCCTTCTATCTAAATAGCCATACCATTCGGGATGTTGTTCATCCTTAAAATGAGTCCATGCATACTCCTGCACTTTTAAGAACCACTTCAAACTTTCTTGTGATCTGGTGAGCTGATAAGCTTTCAAAGTAGCAATGAGCGTTTCTATGTGAACCCACCAAAGCTTTTGGTTCCATTCCAGCTGTTGTGGTGGATTTCCTTTTCTATCCATAAAGTAGAAGATACCTCCGTACTTATTATCCCACCCATATTCAATCATCTGCAACGCAATGTTACTAGCTTTTTCTATCAAAATTGGCCGATTTAGCCTACTCCCCAAGTCCATTATAAACCACATGGCTTCAATGGCATGCCCGGGGTTTATTAATCTTCCTTCAAAAGTATCGGAAAGCGAATTGTCTTCTGCATTTAAGTTTTCGACTACCAATCCTAGTTCTGGTCGATAGAACACTTCCATCACTTCATGTATACATTTTTCTATTGTTTCATCCAGCACTGATTTATCTAGCAGATGTTCTATTTCTAGCGCAAGGTTGCATAGAATCATGGGTAATGCAAAGTTTTTAAGATTTCGTGTTTCAGGACAGGACTTATTCCATTTTCCTTTGGGATTATTAGCTTTTAAAAGTATGTTTTCAAATGTGCTTATGGCAATATTAGCATACTCCTCATTCCCTGTAGCCTTGCTCAACTGTCCGAATGCCATGCTAGCAAATGTGTATGAGAAGATATTATATGGTTCTATAATTGGCTTTCCCTCTTTGGTGAGTGAGAAATACCAATTCAATTTTCCATCGTGTCCAAATTTTTTCAAGAACTCAGCTCCTTGAACTGACGCATCAAGCCATTCTTGTTTTTTATCTACTTTATTGCAGAGCATAGCGAACAACCAAACTTGTCGAGCCTGCAACCACACAAATTTATCGTTATCAAACACATCACCCTCTCTAGTTAAACAACTAAAGTAACCCCCACATTCTTTATCCTGCGACTTATTTAGCCAAAAAGGGACGATATTATCAAGCAACTCTACTTTGTATTGTTCTGAAAGCATTTTTATTTTTTGAACATTCATTGTATTTTATTTTTTACATATTCAAGATATCGGTTATATAGATGTCCTGCTTGCAGGTAGGCTGATTGAGGGCTCATGAAGTGTGAGAATTCAAATGTTATAGCCTGCTCTACTCCAGCCTTTCTGGCTGCTTCGAGCTTCAACCAAAGTTTTTCCCATTTTATCGGAAGAAATTTTATTGGCATATCTCTATCAAAGGTTTCCGAGTTTGTCCAGCATCTAATTCCATGTTTATCTGCCAGCATTTTATTCAAACGAAGAAAGTCCTCAATTTCGTGAAAATCAACATGACCATCCTGAAATGCAACAATATCTATTGCATCTTTTATGCCGCAAAATATTTCATCCCAATCTTGTTCGTGTTGGCGTAGGCTTACCCCATTGCCTCTCTTGGTTTCTTGCTGATATTGGCTAATGTTTTTTATTCCGTCGATATACGGCGATATTAGTGTATTCAGATTACCCGACACATTCTTGCAGTGCTTTCCAAGTTCGCTATACATTTGTATTATCTCTGCGCTTTTCTTGCTGCATTCTTGTGAAATATACCAACCTTTAAATGCACTCATGTGTCCATATCTTTTCCAAACCTCATCAATGAGTAGCTTGTTTAGGCTTAATTCCTTTGTGAAGTTGCCATCTATCCAATACTTCCCTGAGTCGTACAAGCCGAAGTAAAAGTCCATATTGTACTGTTCACTTAATTCGAGAAACATTTGCACAAGGTCTGCTGGCGGTTGGTATGCATTTTCCCTTTCAATCAATATTTTCGAGGGATATGTTAGCCATTTTCTATAACCGCTTCTAATGAGGATAACCATATCTATGCCTGCCTGCTTCATGTATGCAAAATCTTGTTCCCACTCTTTTCTTCCCCAGTTTTGATGGGGAATATCGTGACTAATTTCATCGAGAAATGTACCTTTTATCTTCATTACTATTTTATCTTTAATGTTATGTAAGAATTCATGCCTACTATTCATCGGTTACTTACAACTCTTCGTAATCTTTAATTTTATCGAGCCAGTTGAATTTTAATATCAGAGAACTTATCACAAACAGCGCTAATGATATTGTCAATCCGGAATGGTGTCTAATTACAAAGTATATTGGAGCAACAATTAGGGTCATCTGCCAAACTATGCCTACCATTACATTTAACATATCACGCAGTAGGTCTTTATTTTTGATGATATTTGGATATTTGCACCTTGCTTTTTTATACACCGGATTCCACCACCCCCAAGGACGCACATTTTTGTAGAACTCAATTAGGGTATCATCGTCTACGGGTTTTGTAAGCAAACATCCAACAAAACTACTTGCCGAAGCTACCAACAGGATCAGTGGAAATAGGTATATATCGGGCGTGCTAGGAAAGAATAAGAATTTGAAGGTGGAAGCCATTAAGCCACCAAGCATTCCCCAAAAATATCCATATCCATTAAATCGCCACCATATCCATTTGAGCACATTGGCTGCAACATAGCCTCCGTATAGAGATGAAGTTATCCATAGTGTAAGTGAGTTTAGCGAATCCGAGAAAAACCCAAATATTATGCCAGCTATCACAATTCCGACAGATGCCATATAGCTAATCTGAATATACTTCTTGCTTGATGCATTCGGATTGATGTACTTCTTATACAAATCATTCACGATATAGGCAGGGGCCGCATTGACAAATGCAGAGAATGTAGACATGAATGCGGCAAGTAGTCCCGCCATAACGATGCCTTTCAAGCCAACAGGAAGAAGATTATTAATTACATATGGAAGTATAATTTCAAAGTCTATCTCTCCTCCACTTGTTTTCAATACTGGAGTAACAAAAACCAAAGCAAGAACTCCAAGCCCAGCAACCATTAAATAGCGAGGCGGATAGAGCACCAAAGAGGTAAGTCCGCTCATCTTCGCAGCCTCACGAGGGGTGCGAGTTGATAATACTCTTTGCATGTCGTAACCAGGAACTGGACCTGCAAGGCTTGAAAACATTCCTTTGAAAAACATCATCATAACCAATGCTCCTAGCATGCCATATCCATCGGCACTAATTTTATCATTCACTTGGTCGAATACGCCAGTCCAATTGAGACTACTACCCCAAGTTGGCCATATATCAGCCCAACCATTGGGCACTGCTGCATTAATTTTGTCTGCCGAAACAGTATTCATTGCAAACCAAGCAATCGCAATACAAGCTATAGTCATCACAAAAAATTGCATTACCTCAGTTGCGACTACACTGTACATTCCTCCTTTTATAACATATAGGGTAGTTAGTAGTAGCAATGTAATTGCGTATACATATTCGGACATAACTACTACAGAACCAATTTTGACTGATAGATCCCAAGGAAAGATTGTTACGGCAAATTTCCCAATACCTACAAAAAAGTAAGCGATGAAGCCAATAGCACTAATTACTGCGAATACAACAACAATGATATGAGATAATTTTCCTCCCTTTTCATTTCCAAAGCGAGTAATAATCCATTCCGCACCAGTCATAACGTTTGACCTTCGCAACCAAATTGCCATAAAAACCATGATGAATATCTGATTCCATACGGGCCATAACCAAGGAAACCATACGCTTTTCAATCCATAAATAAAAAAAATGGTAACAGTCCATGCTGTTCCTGATATATCAAACATACCAGAGCCGTTAGATAGTCCTAAAACATACCATCGGAGCCTATTCCCACCCAAGAAGTAACTTTGTAGGTTCTTATTTGCTTTTTTTGATATCCAAAGACCAATAAATATACTCAGTATAATATATCCTACAATGATAGATATGTCTATAAAATCAAAATTCATTTTAGTCTGTGCTTGTATTGTTTATAACTTTTTCTATGTTTTTCATAGAGATGTTTACACCCTCCATATAATCTTCCTTTTCATCATAAATCTCACCAAGGACATCAAGCTCACCACTAGAGCTACAGATCGCAGAACACCAAGCCATGGATAGCCTTCTGGATATAGCTGAGCATATATTTCTATCAAGAAGGTTAGCTTAAGTAATGGAAATGCAAACCAAGAAGTCATCACGTATGCCATGAGGGGGTTAGCTCCTGCACCTTCCATAATTTTCAACAGCTTGTTTGAAGCAAAACATGCTACAACATAATCAAGGAACATCAATAAATTAAGCGAGATTCCAGCTGTTATGAGCAGATATGATGCTGTTACAGGATCCTTCTTTATTCCTCCTTCTACAGGTTCTATCAGAAAACCTATTGCAAGCAGGCAGATTGATAGAGTCAACATCTTGCTATAAGTAGGCAGGTGTTTTCTAACGATAACACACAAGCCACCCAAAACTGCGGAGCACACCATGGCATTGAGCATGAGCCAGCGGGAAAATAGCGCTACAACTATCCAAGCAGAAAGAATTAGAAGCCCCCAAAAGAAAATATGCTTACATCTGCTGTCTCTAATCTGTTGCTGAAAGCTCACAGGGTCTTTCAAGCGCTTTGCTATGAGGTCGCCAGCAATAGTTGCTGGAATTAAAAGCAACAGGTAATAACTCATGCTCAACTTAAAAAACCAAGATATACACGGGTAACTATCGGCAATATGAGCAAAGCCTGTGTATTTGCAAACAAGCTGCAAGGCAGCGAATAGAATAAACAACATAAGCCGAGCTGTCATACTACTTCGCGTAAGCAACCATCCGAATGCGCCAAGCAAATAAACATCTGCTAGAAGCAAAATTATTACATTGCTACGCCATACCGAGAATTGCTGTCCGTAAGCGAAATGAAGAACCATAAGTAGAAGTAAGGATCCTCCCCAACCAACTACTCTATAAATCAATCTCTTCTTTGCATCACGAACCACTGCAAACATTGGAAACATTAACATAAAACCCACCAAAGTGAGCAGTTGCACATCATAGTCTTTGATTTCCACTCCAAGCAATGACAATTCCAATTTGCCTGCACCTATTGCCTGAGGCACAATATGCGCTATGTATATAGCAAAAAACACAAGGACAAAAAAGCGCACGATTATCTGCTGGCTTATAGCACCATAGCTTTGCCCTTTCTCCAACTTACGCACAAGAGCAAGTGGAATAGCTGCACCCATGCAGAATATAAAAACCGGAAGAACCAAATCGACCCATGTAATCCCTGGAATATTCGGATTGAAAGCATGAGTAGGAGGCGGGCATTGTGCATGATACATCCATGAAGGCAGAACATCACCAAAAGGTATGGTTGCCGAAAACAACATCCCAAATATCGATAATCCTCTTAATAAATCTAATGAAACTGCTCTATTCATACTGCTCTATCCTTATAAACCTTGTATATATGAATTCCCGAATCGGTCAATCACTTCTACTCTAATTGTTGATGAGACAGATTTTGGCTTAGCCCTAAACAGGTGATAAGTATTCTTAGCACTAATCCACGGATTATTCAACTCTCCCATCGCTTTGAATGAATTTATGGTAGCAGGGTCTTTACCAGTGTAATTTTCCATTTCCCCCATTCGTTTCCCATCTTCATACCAATACACTTTCCATTCGGGATCCCAATTCCAAACATTGGCTGTTATATATTCAACTTGCTCCTTATTTTCACCTACTGCATAAGCATTGAATTGATATTCCTTTTTATGCCCAGCACTCTTATAGTACCATTGTATCTCTGTTTCATCTACCTCGAATATGGCATAACCCAAAGGGGTGCCATCTTCAGCATAATTGCCATGCCACCAAGCTCCACAAACGGATGAAATGTTATGTTCGAATATATTCTCCGAGATAACGATGTTGTTGGTTACATGCATATGCCCTGATACGATATGTGCTTCCTGGTATGGTTCGAGCATTTGGTATAGTGCTTTCTTGTTTGAAAGCGATTTAGATATATTTGAATAAGAAAACTTGTTCAGGTCTTTCTGATTGAGAGCGCTCGGAATATGCATAGTTACAACCACTGTTTTGTCTTTTTCCACCATTGACAAGTCTTTTTCTAGCCATTCCAACTGCGATTCTGGAATGTAACCAATGTAAAAATAATCACGACCGATGTAAAACACATCGTTCAGAACCACATAGTGAATTTCACCTCGGTTAAACGAATAGTAATCGGGACCGAAGTGAGATTCATACACCTTTCCTGATTTTTCATTCGAGCGATGGTCATAATATAAATCGTGATTTCCTAAAGCTTGGTAGAAGGGAATTTGCAATGGAGCAAGGATGCTCTTGATGTTATCAAACAGCACAGGATTATCATCCACTATATCGCCACAACCTAAGCCATGGAAGCTTATATCTTTATAAGTTTGTAATTCTTGCTTCATATCAATCATTACCTGCTGAGCAAGATGCACCTGCTGAGCTGTTTTTACCTGCGTATCGGCAAAAGCAACAAACCCATGCTTCGTGTCATCTGTTTTTGCCTTTTCAAGTTGAAAATCAACCGACTTGACTTGCTCCTCTTTTGAACGAATAAAGCGGTAGAACTGAGGAACAGAATGTTCTGTTCTTACCGTATAGCCAGAAGGAGAAGATATATACACAAACTCACTTCTTGGATCAACTTTGAGAGAGTATCTACCCTTTTTATCCGTGAGACAAACAGAATAACCATCAGTAACAACTACCCCTTTCACTTTTTCTGTGCCACAAATGACCCTACCTGTTATTTTTTGCACATCTGCACATTGAGCTGAAGCAGAGAAAAAAAAGGAGACAGCCCAAAGAATAGCCAACAGCAAGATACGTTTCATAAATTTTTATTCTTTATTGTTTTCTAATTTATTTCTTCACCTTACGAAATGGACCATATCTCAAAGCTTTTAGCTGTTCTTCATTCATAGAGTTGAATGCAAACATACATACGCCTTCAGCACCGTTTTGTCTTGAAATTTCCACTTGTTCAAGAAGAATGTCGGGGCGTAATTTCAAATATGGACCTAAGCCTACAATAGGTGCAACCTCTGTTCCTTCAACTACTTGTCGAAGGTGTTCCGTGTCCTTTCTAAATGAAGTATTATCTACATAATAATTCATGATATAAGCCTCGTCTATAAGATTAAACTTCACCCACGAACTCCAGTCTTGAAACTTTTGCTCTAGACTTTCGCTAGGGTCAGAAACAACATCTACAGAGAAGTTTACACTAGGATACTTTTTATTAAAAAGCTTTCGCGACATCTCTACAAATCCAGTAATGTTTGATATTCTATATTCATTCCACTTAGCCCACTCCTCTTGACAATCTGGCGATATTTTCATAATATCAAACCCATATGTTTTAAGTACCTTCCTTTGGCAATTATCGCAATAACAAGCCCCTTTATCCCAAGGTTTGCTTCTAGAATATCGGATATAATCATATTGCACATCCTTCAGTTCATATCTCGACAGCAAGGTGTCAATGGCTGTAATTATAAATTTTTTAGCCTCATCGTTAGATGGACACAAATAGTGAAATCCAGCTTCCAATTCAGCATACACCTTTCCCGTCCTGAATTCACCAATCCACTCTGGTTTATTTTTAACTATTGGAGAATTAGATTGTCCTACAAAGAATATCTCGCACCAAGGAATTACCTTGATATCATATTTCTTACATTCGTCAATCATCAGCTGCATAGGATCCCAATCTTCAAATTGAGGAAGTTGAGGCAAAAGAGGGTGAGCATTGGGGTAGATAGCATAGCCGTTGTAAATTGTCTCTGGAACTATCGCATTAAACCCGGTGTCGGCAATCTTTTTTATAGTCGCCTTCAACTCTTCCTGATTTTTATCCGCAAGGCGAATCCAAACTCCTTTGAACTCACTTTCTTTTGGAACAAAAGAATGATAATATAATTTCTGAGCTGCATCCGCCATTTGACGACTTATCTCCCTAGTCGAAATAGTATCATTCGACCTCTTGGCATCAACCAATAGGTTGTATGCATTTTGAATTGTTGAGCTTGTTTCTTTTATACATTCTTCTTGCACATCTTTATTTTTTTCGATTCGTCGCTTCGCTCGTTGAAAAAAATCACGTGCCTTGATTATATTACTATTTTCGCTCCAAGAGCAGTGTAGTTTCGAACCTTTGAGCTCAACTTCCATGCCTATCTCCAGATTTTCTATTATCCAAAGTCGCCCTTTTTCGTTGCCAGAAATAACAAACCCATTGGTAGGAATAGTCGAATTATTTCCTCCTATCTTCACCACCTTCCCATTATCCACAGTAGCTTCCACTCCCCACACATTGGTTTGAGTATTTTGTCCATGACTGGAAGTATACACCACAAGTTGATCTGTTCCTCTGCCACCACCATAGGTTTTATCAGTGGGATTCACTGATGAAATTTCTTTCACTGTCCGTGCACTCAATAGAGGCGACGAAAGCTCGGAATCGAACCAAGACTGTTTTGGCTGACACCCACACAAGATCAACAGCATGCTTATTACGTAATATTTCTTCATTGTTTTAGAAGTTTAGTTCTTAAAATTTGAGTTTTGTCCTGAGGAAAAATCTAATCCGAAACTCAGGTCAGAAAGTTACACTTAGGTAGCCTCTAATTAGAAATTAAAGCTATTGCACTCTTTTAATTCCTGCACGAATGGCATCCCACTGATTAAAATTATTCACATGAGAGATGTCGAAAACCATTAATCCATCGGTGTTTTTTAGTGCTAGATATACAGCATCTGAGATTGCCTCGACATCCGTTTTGTAATGATACACCCCTATAGAACCATTTACTTGACAATCATTCATAATAAACTTAGAGTAGGTGGTTACAAAATTCTCAACAGACCAAACGGAATTGGGATACTCCTCTTTCCATACATATTCCGAATATGCCCCCAGTAAAAAAACATCAAGAAGCTTTGCAAAACCAGTATCATGATATGCAGCTGAATAATGATTGCCTGTAGGCGCATAATTCGCACTTGCCCAGTTCTGACCTACGCTATACCGTGTAGCCCAATCGGCAGATGCCCAAAGATGAAGTTCCATCTCTGGATGAACAGACTTAATTCTTTCTCTAATGTCAGCTATAAAGCGAGTTATAGTCATCGATCGAAACATTATCCACTCTTTATATCTCGCACCAGGAGCCCCCTTAGATGTGAAAATATCACTTCTGCCGTCTAAATCCTTGGCAGAGTAAGTTTCAAATGCCTGTATGGAGGCATCCGACATGCCATATTTAAGGTTATACCAACGACAGTAATCTAAGCAAACGCCCTTTAGCTTGGGATATTTCGTTACAATCTCTTCTACTATTGACAATATGAAATCCTGAACTTCAGGAATGCAAGGATTTAACATTGCCGCATCGACTCCCGACATGCTTCTTATATCTTTCAAATTATTGGGGTCATTGTTCAACATCGCCACTTGGGTTTTATCATTCCAACGAGAATCACTATAAATTAACCCTTCTTGCGAACTGACATCGCCAAATCCGAGAGTAGAGATGCTCGCTATTACCTTTATATCATACTTTTCAGCCTCCTCAATCCAGCATGCTAAATAGTCCCAGTTACGAACAATAGTATGCTCTCGAAGTTTTGTCATCTTTGGAAGAATAGCACTTTCGTATAAAGCATGCCCTATTCCTGGTTTTATATCAAGATATATTTCGTTGAAGCCGGCCCTATTTATTTTGATCATATCTTTGGCTATAGCCTCTTGAGTAGCATATTTAGAGAAGCTTGCATTAGCATCAATCCAAAGTTGAATTGGTTTATTCAAATTTACACCTGGCTTTTCTATATCCAGTGGAATATCTGGATTTGGGCGTTCATTACTACTTCCGTTCTCTGGCGAACAACTAAACGTTATTCCTAGAAGAGATAATAACACTATCATTATACACTGTTTCATTAACTTAATCTTTAATGTGATTGACGCTACGCTCTATGCAAAACACTTGGCATTCCTATTGATAGCAACTCAGCTTATATGTTTTCATTCCATACCGTCCGAACCAAATAGAAAGATTTCCTTCGTTTTTGTCTTTATCCCAATACCAGTCGACCCAGCCACCAAAGCTCCAAGCTCTATTTACAGTTTCTGCAATGTTAAGGTTTTCATGAGCCAAAGTTTGTAAGTCAGAAGTAAGAACGGCAGCAGCCTGCCTCCAAGCGGTGCCTGACAAAACTACCACATAGCTTTTGCCATTAATCAACATAGCTGAGACAATGGGAGCATGACTGCCCATTCTTTTAGGCGTAGTTCCAGTCCCTACCCACCATGGCTGGAGTGTGTTTTGCCAAAGTTCAGGCATTACATCCGTGGTTAAGCCATCGAATGTGTTTGCATAAACTCCTATTGACCTCGCTTTGTTAGCAGCCCCCTTAGAGTCTCCAACTACATACCTTGGTTGGTCAGAATCATCATATGGAGAAATCATTTGAAACCCAGTGCAATCATTGCTTGCATAGCTGGTCTCAATTATAGTGTGCTTAGATGCCAATTTACCAGCTGTTATTTTCACTCTATAATGCCGACCTATTGAGGCATCACGAGGAGTTCCGTATGCAGATATCCATGCATTTGACGTAATGTCTCCTGCTACTTGAAAGTTGTTTGACGAATCTGCAAATGGTGCTAAGTTGACATCTATGCTTCCCACTGAAGTAGGCGCATCTGATGGATTCTTCCAATAAAACACCTCCGTTTGAGTTCCATCTGTTACGATGCCAACACAATTTCCATAATAGTCTGATGAAATCATTTTAAGATTTTCAACAGCTATTGTGCCTAGGTTAAATGAAGAGGCATCGTCTAATGATGTTTTATCGACGACCTTAACGCAATAGGGAGAGTTGGGATCGCTATCAACATATTGTCTCGACAGCATTACGATATAGTCTCCACAATAGGCATGATATGAGTTCAAGTCTCCATATTGCTTTGAATCAGCAAAATCATAGTTTCCCTGTTCACCTGGGTATCCCATTTCATGAAACAATTTAGATACACCAATTTCAGCAAAACTAAAGCCCTCGCCATGTGGTAGCAAGTCAGAATCTCCGTAGGTCACGATGTATTCTTTGTGTTCACCTCCATCTTGAGAGCTAATCGTATATTTCACTCCCCCCTCTTGTGTGAAATTCTGCGGAATAGACGGGTCGGGGTCAACAGTAGCTCCTTTTGAAAGAAAGAAGATAGGCACAACCGAATCTAACTCTGTAGTCGCATTTATGTGAGGTGCTATCTTGATTGTAATCTTGTTTCCTTCTATGGAACTATTATAAGTTGCCCCACTTATTCCAACAACGCGGAATGATGAAACTATTTTAGCTTCGCTATTCAGTTCCTCATCGGAACATGCTGCCAGAAGCACCACCATTGATAGCGCAAATGTTATTTTAGATATTATCTTGTTCATCTGTTTAATATTAGTTATTATGGACTAAAGTCTACTCATACATTCCTCTAATTCGATATTGCCTAGTAGTTCCAACACCCGAAGTTACCGTTATTATTATTCCCTCTTCGGTTCCTATATTGTGTCTGCCAGATAAGGAAGGTGTAATCATTTCGTCGAAGCTTACTGCTGCTGCTAGCTGCACATCTGACAAAACTAACTCCTCACTTACTGTTGTTGGAATACGAAAAAGGATTAGGCCATAACCTCCCTCAGCTCTAGCCTGAGTTATCGAGTCGGCAGGAATAATGTTTCCATCTTTATCATATTCATGAATTTCACCATTATACTGCATCGTTTCCGCCGAAGAAAAGCACATCATGCTTGAAATTACATTCGTATCATGAACAAAGTTCTCATCGGGTTCTTGACAAGCCCACATTAAGCCTAGTACTGCTATGCAAGATGTGAGTAATTGTATTTTCTTTATGTATCTCATCTGTTTGTAATTTTTGTTGTTTTAATTATCGAACAAGAGCTACCACTGCGGGTTGTTTTTACACTCTTTATTATTGTTAGTTTCCGCTGTTGGCAGCGACAAATAATAATAGCGTTCTTGGAAAATTCGTGGCGAACCACCATCAACCTCAACTGTATTGTATGTATACACGCCATCGCTTGCTGTAATCTTCACTCCATGAGCATTCTTCCCGTTAATTGCATCAACTGCAAGTTTCCATCGTTTCAAATCCCAATAGCGAAAACCTTCTCCGGCAAGTTCTACACATCTTTCCTTGCGCAATAATTGCATAAACGATTCCAAGTTTGGAGCGTCATCCTCTGTTCTCAAAGGAAGCCCAACTCTACTTCTTACTTCATTTAGTGCAGTTAGAGCTTGGGTTTTATTCGCTCCATAATCAAGTTGAGCATAGGCCTCCGCCTTGTTGAGGAGCACTTCAGCATACCTCAGGACAACGTCGGTTTGATAACTTCCTTTTTCGGGGAAGCTAAGATTTCCTTCTTGCAGATACTTTTTCATATAGTACCCAGTGCAAGTGTGCCCTCCTGTGGAATTACTTTGCGAATAATCAACATACCCATCAGTTCCACCAACAAAGGTTTGGATTTTTCTACCTTCCCACATGCTGCCGTTATATAATATTGTGGCATGAAACCGAGGCTCTCTTTCTGCATAGGGGTCGTCATGAGTACTTGAATAGGTGTTCCAGTCAAATGGAGTTCCATCAGAAAACTCATACAAATCAGCCAATTCAGCCGTGGGAACATGTTCTGCTCTAACTTGTGTTTTGTAGATATTTACATCTCCAAAAGGACGCATATTGCGATCATAATCGTGTGTTACCGTTCCATTTTGAAAGTATAAAGCCAACAGGATCTCCGTTGAATTATCCTGAGCTCCATCTACCTGAAACAGCTTTGCATAGTCAGAAGCAAGATCTCCTCCCAAAACTTTCACTTGCTCTGCTGCATCGATTGCCATTTGCCATTGCTGTGTGTATAGTGCCATTCGAGACAACAATCCGTAGGCTGTTTTTTTAGTTGCTCTCCCTGCCCATTCCTGTGGCCAAGAGTCTGGCAGATTCTGGGCTGCCCATTGCAATTCTCCAATCACATAATCCCAACTTTCTTTTTCAGATAGGCGTTTCTTGTGTATATCCTTCGGATTTGCCCCATCATCAACTCCTCCATTTTCGCCCGAATTTTCCGTACGAAGCACCACTCCACCGTATACTCTAATAAGGCGATAGTATGAAAAAGCACGACACAAGCGAACCTCTGCTCTACGGATATCGCTCCATTCTGCCCCGAAGTTATCTACTCCAGAAGTGGCAATCTCATTAAGAAGAATGTTGGCTCGTTTGATCCGTTGTGTATAAACATCAGTCCAACAAGCTAAAGGTCCAGCGTTGCCTGATGAAAACACACTCGATTGTAGTAATGCCTTGTTGTAGGCGTGGTTATATTGATCCCACGATGTTGACTTCATGATATCGGTATAGCTATCAAAGTACTGCTTTTGGCTATTTGCCACCTGCGATATGTCTTTGAACGTCAAGTATGACGCAGTAACATACATATCAGCGGCGGTTTCATTACTCCAAATAGCATCATCCGACAAAGATTTTGTGTCGTTAATGTCTAACACATCCCCACATGAATACACCCATGGCAGGATAGCTGCACTCAGTAATATTATTAATATTTGTTTTTTCATTTCTTTACCTCCTGATATTAAAATGTTGCTTTTACTCCAATACTATATGTTCTCTGTTGAGGATAATATCCATTGCTCACCGAAGGGCTTTCGGGGTCTACGTATTTAAAGTGAGAAAATGTCAATAAGTTTGTCCCTGCTACATATATATTTACTCCGCTTATCCAGTTTATTTTCTGCAATAAACTCTTCGGGACATCATAGCCGATGGTCGCATTTTTCAATCGAAGATACTCTCCATTAACTACCCACCATGAAGAGCGCCATGCGTTATTTCCATTGCCCACGGTTGTCAGTCGTGGATATCTTGCAGAAGTGTTTTCAGGAGTCCATGCATCTTCTATTAGGTATTTGGGCGAATTGCCATTGCTCGTAAAGCTTGAGGTGTATACTGTTGATGATGTTACTCCTGTGCCATAAACCCCAGAAAGTTCATAATCAGTGTTTGTCACTCCTTGCCAAAGCATTGATAAGTAGAAATCTTTGTATTTTACCCCCATGTCAACCGAAAAGCTTATTTCGGGAACTTCTCCATAGCCAGTTCTTACGTAGTCATATTGCTCATTAATAACTCCATCGCCGTTGATATCCTTATATTTTATATCTCCAAGACGTTTTTCTCCAGAAGGAGGAACAGGATAACGATCAATTTCCTCTTGTTTTTGGAATAATCCTTCCGCTTGGAAACCATATCTCGCATTCATCGATTCTCCAAGAGGATATCTGTAGCTCGGAACGTTGTCTGTAACCACTCTCGACAACACTTTATTGCGAGAGAAAGCCAAATTAGCTGTCAGGTTGTAACTCCAATCAGTACCAATATGGTTTCGATGTGCAACTGCAAGCTCGAATCCTTTGTTTGATACCTTCCCTGAGTTTCGGAATGAAGGAGCATAGCCACCAAGAGATGGAGGGTAACTTCCGTTTTGATTCTCCAGGATATCTTCTGTTAGCTTATAGAAATAATCGAACTCCACATCCAGCATTCCTTCCCACATATTTAGGTCAAAGCCCACATTGTAGCTATGAGTAGTTGCCCATGTAAGGTCTCGATAGATGTAGGAATTTTTTGCAAAAAATTGAGTGATTGCCTTGTCGCCAAACACCATGCTATTTTGAGAATTGCCATAAGTGGAATTATACAAGAATGCTGTTACATCATCATTGCCCGACTGCCCGTAGCTTGCTCGCAATTTAAAGAAATCAATTGCTGGCAGAGCCGAGGCAAAGAAGTCCTCGTCCGAAGCTACCCATCCCACCGATACAGAGGGGAAGAAACCCCATCGATTTTCAGGAGCAAATATATATGACCCATCTCGACGGAAGGTGAACTCAGCAAGGTATTTTTTGTTAAACGAATAATTCAGTCGCCCTGCCCATGATGCTCGTGCCGATTCTTCATGAGAGCCAGAAGGAACCTCCTCTGATGGCAATATTCCGATTGAAATATCGATAGGTTCATCTGCATAATAACCTCTTTTAGATGCTTGAAGTGTGCTGCTCGCAGTTTTTTGCATCTCATACAAAAATAGCGCATGAACATCATGCTTTCCGAAACTTCTTGAATAATCGATTTGAGGTCGAAGCATATAGGTATCTCCTCCTGATGAGGCTTTCCAGAAGGATCCTCCTTCCACCAAGCCAGAAGCACCTGTTACAACTTCATCTGAATTATTGTTCACCGTATACAATTCGTAATACCTGTTGTAATTATTATCGGTAGTGTGAGCATAGTTGTAGGCTGCAAACATAGATGCCTTTAATCCTTTAAGTGCTTCAGTAATGCCTGAAAAATCATATGCCAACTTGAAGTTTGCATCAAAGTACCACCTATTTTGCTTTTTAAAACCCGATTCTGTAAGTGCAGCATAGCCATTCACAATATTATAGCCATTATTCCAGCCAGTATTTAAGCCTTTAAATTCTGGTTTGATTATAGGGATCGTGTTAATTGCTTGCCTTATTGGATTAACTTCGGCTTGGTTGGAGATATTTGCGCCAGGCCAATTGCGATTGGTTTTGTATCCTGATACTCCCATCACAAACTTCAAATTCTTTGCTACCTCAACATCTAAATTAGTACGAATGTTAAAACGTTCGAATTCGGTATTTTTCAATGTTCCCTCTTGATTTAGGTATCCTAAGCTCGCAAAATACTTCACTTTCTTTGTGCCTCCTGTTGCCGAAACATTGTGCTGCTGCGTAGCCCCAGTTTGGAAGATCTTATCCAGCCAATTGGTTTGACCCCAGATACTCTCAGGATCATTGCGCATCACTTTGTTTTGTATACTTGCATCCCAAACAGGAGAAAGCCCATCCATTTCTCTTGCTTTATTGTGCCAGTACATATAGTCTGGAGCATTCAGCATTTCTGGCATAGCCGTATTTTGCGTGAATGTGTAGGAACCATCATAAGAAATGACTGGAACACTTTCGCCTCCGCTTTTTGTGGTAATGAGAATAACTCCATTTGCCCCTTGCACCCCATAGATGGCTGCTGCTGCATCTTTCAGCACCGAAACAGTGGCTATATCATTGGGATTGATGTAACTCATTGCTCGAGGCACACCATCAACTACCACCATCGGACTATTGCTACCACCAAAGGAGTTCAATCCTCGAATATACATAGTGGCAGCATCGTCTCCTGGCTTCCCTGATTTTTGAATACTTGTTAGACCTGGGAGTTTTCCTGTAAGCATATTCGACACGTCTTGCATCGGAGCTCTTTTTAGCTCTCCCTCGCTAATCTGAGAGACTGCACCCGTCATTGTTACTTTGGTTTGAGTGCCATAACCCACCACAACTACCTCGTCGATCCCTTTCGTTTCGGTTTCGAGCACCACATCAATCCGAATCTGTTCACCGACTATTTTCTCCATTGTAGTGTAACCAACAAACGAAAATACAAGCACAGCATCTTGCTTTTCGACTGCAATGGAGTAATTTCCGTTCATATCTGTAATTGTTCCGCTGTATGTTCCTTTAATCACCACGGAAACCCCTGCCAATGGTTCTCCATTAGCATTTGCTGCCTTTCCTTTTATCACTATTTGTGCATAACTTGGAAAAGTAATGCCTAGAAGAAAAAAGAGCATTAGTCCATATTGATAAATCTTCTTTTTAATCATGTCAACCTGTATTAATTCACACTTGAGTTTATGCACGTTTATCTATCTGGTTTTTGCATGCACTTATACCAGCTTAAACACAATAGAGTATCTAAGATATGGCATATGTGCGTCTATGGAGGCTTAGCTAGTTTACATGCCAAGCCTCCAATCGTGGTCTACCACACGAAATGTGCTGTTATTAACTGTAGTACATCCTATATTATTATCTCTGATTTCATCATACTCCTCAGAGATAGTTTGCCAATAAGAATGTTAGTAGAATGGATTTGTTCATAACGCTCATTCAAGGTCATGAACAATACCTTTTAGTTTCATTCAGAAAGAAGTAAACTTCATTAATTTACTTTAGCAGTAGCCTATCCTTGTGCCCCCTAAGCGTTGTAATAGACTTTTTGTTTTCATGTTGTCTTTTGGTTCATTTTGTAGTATTATTTGGTTAAATGTTATTTTTTCGCCATATTAAAACGATGAACGTGAATGATGGCTTCCTTTTTTCACTAGTAATAAGTAACTTTACGATGCTTCGTTTACTTTAGCAGAGCAGCCTGTCCTTGTGCCCCCTAAGCCTTGTGGCAGGCTTTTTTGTTTATATCAATTGTAATTTATGTAGAACTAAGGTTCCCGCTCCTTTTATTGCAGCATCTTTTGTTTCCGAAAAAACCAAGCCACAACTTCTCAGCGGCAAAGACAAAGCCGTATGCGTCATCCCCGACTTGATGGAGTCTGTTAAAATATCTTGAGCTACAGTAAATCCTCCTCCTATAATTATCACCTTTGGATTTAACAGGTTTATTATATTCCCAAGCGCTTTCCCAAGTGTAAACCCCATATTGTATAACAGCGAAATGGAAAGCGCATCCCCATTTAATGCGGCATGTAAAATATCTTGATACTTTATCTGCTCTAGTTTTTTTTGAGAAAGCAAAAGTGAATTTTCTCCATTCTTAATGTTTTTCTTGAACTTTTGCTCCAAGGTATATCCTCCCACTTCTGTGCCTAAGCATCCTCTTTTCCCACAGATACATAAGCTGTCTGACTCCCCAAGCTGTATATGTCCAAACTCCCCAGCAAAGCCCTGCTCTCCTCCCACAATCTCTCCATTGGCAATTATTGCCATACCCATGCCTCTACTCAAATTTAATACAAATGCATTCTTCTTATTTCTAGCTTTACCAAAGTGTTTTTCTGCAATACCTAACACATGCGTATCGTTATCTATGTATACTGGAAAATCAAACCTATCAGAAAAAAACTTAACCAACGATTCTTCCAGAAAATTAAAGTAATTATACGAATAACCTGTTTGTGTATTTACTCGACCTGTTATTCCTACTCCAACACCTAAAACCTTATCAAAGCCAACTTTCGATTCTTCTATCGATTTTTTAATGAAGCTGACTACAGCATCTAAGCAGCTGGTTGAGTTCTCTAACAGAAAATCTTCATCACTAAAACTATGTCGCACGCTCATCTCCAAGTCATATACTGTCAAGAAAATTCCCTTCAATAGGATTATCACACCCACCGAATATGCAGAGTCGGGTGACACTTTCAATAATACAGGACGCCTACCATTGTTGGTTTCTTTTTTTCCAGACTCTAATAAGATCTTATCATTTAAAAGTTCATTGATTAGCTTAGTTCCTGTAGGAATGCTTAGTCGCACCTTTTCACAAATCTTAGGTATAGTAAGCTCCTCATCGGTTTTATTGAGCAAAGCGATAATTTTTCGTTTCTGCCTGAGTTGGCGAGATTGATTGTTGAAGTCATCAATATGCTGAGTAAAGATATTCATATGCCCTTATTTATACTTTAGCTAACTGTATTTAGGGCGCAAGTTAATAAAAAAATTTATTAATCAAGGGTTATTTCATATTTTTTCTAATTTTATTGTTCCAATGTCGGTTAAAATCCTGCAATAAAAGCAAATATCGGTTACACTTTTGGGTTCTATGTCGAATATAGTGGGTTAGCCCACATTTTGAACCAATGCTTTTTTAACAATTCCAAATTTCCTCCTTCATTCCAAATCAAAAACTTTAACCCTATTTACCTTGCGCAGACCTCAGAATATTAATGATTTTAACAATGTTCATCCTAGACATGCCTCAAAATGTTAATGACTTTAACAAAGTTCACCTAAACATGCCTCAAAATGTTAATGATTTTAACAATGGTCACCCTAGACACGCCTCAAAATGTTAATGATTTTAACAATGTTCATCCTAGACATGCCTCAAAATGTTAATGACTTTAACAAAGTTCACCTAAACATGCCTCAAAATGTTAATGATTTTAACAATGGTCACCCTAGACACGCCTCAAAATGTTAATGATTTTAACAATGGTCACCCTAGACACGCCTCAAAATGTTAATGATTTTAACAAAGTTCGCCCTGCGCAGATCCTAAACTTCCAACAATTCAACCTTCAACAATTCAACCCTAAACCTTCAACGATTAAACAGATTAATCCCCGATGGGGAAGCTATGCGTGGAAATTTTCATGTTAGTAAGATTAATCGCCTACGGCGAAGCTAAAATAACTACCCACTACAAACGACATAGAGCCAAGAAAAGGAAGCGGCAAAGAAGGCATAGGAGATGATAACTATAATGGAAGCATCAAAAATGTAGAGTCGATAACCAACATGACCGACAAAGCGGCATATAAGCAAATTATCAAAGAATATAAACTATAAATATCAAAAAAGAAATGGAAAGAATAGAATTAACAGCAGAAGAAATTGCCATTATTGAGAAAGATTTAAGAGTCTGCAATAGCGATTAAAGAGGCAATATAGGGAAACTTCTATGAATTACATCCCCCCGAAGAATAGGCAAATCTATCGCCTCCTTCGGGGGGGTAAATGGAATTTTAAGACTAATGATTAGCGCATTAGGCTAATCCGAGTTCTTGCATGATGCCATCGATTTTCTCTTCGGCTTTTGCTTCCAGCGCATCAAACTCGCTTCTGGATTTCATGGGACTAGCGATTTCAAAGTAGAATTTGATTTTAGGC
>JBKECH010000106.1:0-10067 GCA_047974415.1 Bacteroidales bacterium
ATCTCTGGAAAAGTTACCGATAGTAACGGGCAGCCACTTCCTGGGGTAACGGTTGTAGAAAAGGGGAGTACGAATGGCACGATTACGGATGTAGATGGTAAGTATATCTTGGTTGTTTCTTCCGAAGCCAAAAGTCTAACATTCTCTTTTGTAGGGATGAAAACGGAAGAGTTAGCTATTGCAGGCAAGAAAAGTTTGAATATCGCATTAAAAGAAGATGCCATTGGGCTAGATGAGGTGGTGGCTGTGGGGTATGGTGTGCAAAAGAAAAGTGATGTTACGGGGGCTTTATCTAGTGTAAGTGCGAAAGACCTAGTAGAGATGCCTGTAAAAGATGCTTTGCAAGGGATGCAAGGAAAAGCAGCAGGGGTGTATATTAATAATAGCCAAAGACCTGGTGCAGTTGGAAGTATTCAAATCCGAGGCACAAGATCTATCACGGCGAGTAATAGTCCGCTTTATGTAGTGGATGGTATGATTATTCAAAGTGGGGGTATTGAAAATATCAATCCGAATGATATTGAATCTATAGATGTATTGAAAGATGCTTCTGCCACGGCAGTTTATGGTTCAAGAGGTGCTAATGGAGTAGTATTAGTAACAACAAAATCGGGTAAGGCTGGGAAAGTAACTGTGAGCTATAGCGGAAGTGCAACAATTAGTACGATGCATGATGTGATGGAAATGATGGGTACAGCAGAATGGCTGGATTATGACCGTGCAGGGCGCATAAATGCAGGAACTTATGGTTCAGATGTTCCCTCCTATGCAGGAGACCTAGCTGCTTATGGAGCAGCACCATCTGCTTCATTTGCAAATATCGCATCAGGATGGATTGAAAACAATACGGTATGGGATTCTAGCAAAGCTGGTCAGTACGACTGGTCAGAGCACGGAAAACAAACAGGTATAGCACAAGATCATTCATTGAGTATATCTGGAGGAAATGACAAGTTTAAGGGTTATGCTTCTTTTGGCTATTTTAACCAAAAAGGTGCGGTTATAGGTCAGGAATTTACACGCTACACATCTAAATTGTCTTTCGAGGCTACATCAAATTGGTTTACAATGGGTGCAAATGCTAACGTGTCAATGGAGGATCAAGACTATGGTTATAGCTTCTCGGCAGGAGTAACAGGGGCTGGTGATTACTACTCTGCATTACGTAACATGGCTCCATGGACAGTGCCTTATGATGAAAATGGGGAATTTATTCGGGAACCATACATTGTAAGTACTACGGTAAACCCGATGAATGAATTACAATACACCACAAACATAAGAGAAACCTTTCGCTTATCTGGAAGCTTATATTCGGAAGTAAATTTTGGAAAGATTTGGCAACAACTAGATGGATTAAAGTATAGAGTTCAGTTTGGACCAGAATATCGAAATTATATGAATGGCACCTTTGCTGATGAACGAGGTGTTAATGGCGGTGGAAATAATGTAGCTCGAAGACGAGAAGACCGAAGAATAGCTTGGACAATAGACAACATGCTTATGTATAATAAAACACTGTTTGAAGTACACAACTTAGGTTTTACCTTGTTGCAATCGGCTCAGAAATATCACCATGATGGTTCAAACATTAGAGCGTATGTAGCTACATCTGATGAGCTGTGGTATAACTTAAGTTCAGGAGGAAATATTCAATCAGCAGGAACCTCTCTTTCTGAAAATCAAATGTCATCGTACATGATTCGTGGGAATTATAGTTTTGCTGATAAATACTTGCTTACAGCCTCTGTTCGTTGGGATGGAGCATCTCAGCTAGCCGATGGCAATAAATGGGCATCATTCCCATCTTTAGCCTTAGGTTGGAGAATGGATCAAGAAAATTTCATGCAAAATGCTAATTGGGTTGACCAGCTGAAGTTGCGTTTTGGTTACGGACAGACAGGCAACGCCGCAGTAGGAGCATATAGCACAAAAGGAGCGGCGAGTGGTGTTTATGGTCATTTTGGTTCAGGTAGTGAATTGGGACTAGTAACAACAGACCCAAAAGGAAAGAATCAACCCTCAATGGCAAATAAAGATTTGGGCTGGGAGCGTACAATTCAGTTCAATTACGGCTTGGATTATGCTGCTTTAAGTAGAAGAGTAAGTGGGTCTTTCGATTTCTATACAACAAATACTAAAGACTTGTTATTAACCACCATTATTCCTGGCATTTCGGGATACACTTCCACCACATCAAATGCAGGAGAAACAAAAGGTTGGGGTGTTGAATTGCAATTGAATACGATTAATGTTAAAACAAATGATTTTGAATGGTCAACCAATCTAACGTGGTCTAGAAATGAAAATGAAGTAGTGCTATTGGCAAATAATCTAGATATGACTACAGTAGCAAATAAGTCGGATTCCAATTTTGAAGCATCTACCATATTAGTAGGAGAAAATATCAACATATGGTATGATTACGTCTATGATGGCATATGGGGATCTGACGAAGCTGCTGAGGCTGCAAAACATGGAGCAGTGCCTGGTATGATTAGAGTGAAGGATCTTAATGAAGATGGTAAAATAGATGCAAATAACGACCGAGCAGTGATTGGCAACAAGGTGCCTAAGTGGAATGGTGGTATTACCAATATATTTACATACAAGAACTTAGAGCTGTCATTCTTCATATATGGCTCTTATGGAGGGCTAACACCTAGAGGAAACATGGAGAGAGCTGGATATGACTATTGGATTGCTGGTGAGAATGAAGGCTCTAGAAATCCTATGCCTGGCATTAGCAATGGTGATTTTTCAACATCGAATAGATATGCCGATGCATCTTACTTGAAGATGCGGAATGTTAATTTGGGCTACACCTTTTCGAACACAGCTCTAGAGAGAGTTGGCATTAGCTCATTAAAACTGTATGCTCAGGCAATAAATCCATTCACAATTTATAGTGGAATAGACTATCTAGACCCCGATTTAAGAGATTATAATACGGACAAAACAGGCACGAGTTTTAATGGTTCTCCAGTAACGGTAAAAAGTTATGTGTTTGGTATTAGAGCTTCTTTTTAATGCATATAAAATAAGACAAGAATGAAAAATAGTTTAAAAATATTTCTAGGATTGACGATTTTGTTTTGGACATCATGTTCAGAAAGTTTTCTAGATGAAAAATATATACAAGGAGAAAGTACAGATGTTTTTCAAACACAAGAGGGTATCGATAAATTATCGGTAGGATTGTATTTTTTCTTGGAATTTCCAGTAAATTATGACTGGGGGTTTAATCTATATAATTTAGGCGTTGATGAGTTCACATTTGGAGGATCAGCATCTTTGCCATATGATATCTATAATGCTAGTTTAAATTCTACACATGGAAGTGTTCGAGACTTATGGAATAAATCATATGCCGCTATAGAATCAGCCAATTTAATTCTGAAGTATGCTCCCAAAGTATATGACACCAGTTTGGCAGCCTATAATAGTAGATTGGCAGAGGCTTATTTCTTCAGAGCTTATTTTCATCAGATATTAGTGGCTAATTATGGAGGAATTCCACTCCAAGCTGAGGCTCAGGATAGAAGAATAAAAACCTATTTTCCTAGAAACACTCCAAAAGAATGCTATAGCTTTATAATAAGCGACCTAGAGCAAGCCTACAAACTTGTTTCTGATAATGCTGCCGTTTTTGGAAGAATCAATAAAACGGTAGTAGCTCACTACTTGGCCAAAGCTCATCTCTATCGGGCATCTGAAATAAATGATGATTGGAATAGCTCTTATGTGGCTAACGACCTTGATGCTGTTTTTAAATATGCTGATGAGGTTATAGCGAAACATCCTCTTGCAAACAATTTCACAGATCTTTGGAATTATGATCAAGTGAATGCTGCTTGTGAAACAAATCCCGAGATTGTTTTTTCTGTGCTTTTTGATGACAATAAGTCAACTGATAGTCGTTTTAGAAATCAAATTCACTTAGGTTTTGCATCTACCTATTCTAGTATTCCAGGCTTTACTAGAGATATTGGTGGAGGCCGTGATTTTTCCAGATTAAGAACAACTAACTATGCCATGGATGCTTATGACCGAGTAAACGATTCTCGCTTCTGGAAATCTTTTAGAACAACGCAAGTGGCCAATAAAGCATCAGCTGCTCCAAAATGGTTAGATGTATTTAATAATGATGCATCGACTATTGATAAATCTAGATTTGCTGACGGAGAAGTGGCTTTAAAGTACATTATTAATGATGCTGGAGATTCAAGGTACACCGGAGACGAGGAGAAGGTTCCATTTAGCGCATATAAAGCAGGTGTTGCTCAAGCTCCATATACGCTGGTCAGGTATTTTGATGGGGAGCAGGATTCTTATCTTAAAGCTCATGGCAATATGAACTCTATTGTTTTGTCAGCTCGTTTCCCATCGCTAAACAAGTATTATGATGGTTCAAGAGATAATTACAACACGGCTTATGGCAATCGAGATTTTGTGCTGGCTCGTTCCGCAGAAGATTATTTATTTGCAGCAGAAGCGTATATTAGAAAAGGAAAGGTGCAAAATGCAATTCCTTACTTTAATGCTCTTCGTAAGCGTGCAGCTTATAAAGAAGGTGAGGATAGAACAACTTACGTTGATGGTGGTGTAGCCTATCGCAATAATCCTTATTTTGATGGGGAGTACTCTGCGTATAGCGACTTTAACACCTACTACGAATCAAATTATGACATGGCTGAAACAACTACATCGACAGAAGTTGCAATGTCATTAACAAGTGTTGCAGATATAGAAAATTCAACAGTAGACAGTAAGATACATGATGCGATTGTATCGGCAGGAGGAAAAGAAGATGTATACATGGCTTTTCTGCTTAATGAACGAACCAGAGAGCTTTGTGGAGAATTACATCGTTGGGCTGATTTAGTTCGCACAAAAACCTTGGAATCTAGATGGAAAGCATTTAATGATGGACAGGACTATGCTGGAGCAAGTTTCAATCCTGACGTACACTATTATCGTCCAATCCCACAGACTTTCATCGATTTATTGACAAATGAGAGCGGAAGCTTGTTGTCAGATTCTGAAAAGTCAGCATATCAAAATCCAGGGTATTAAACAAGAGTAACGGCTCCAGAAATCTTTTTGGGTCTAGGCGCCTCCAAAAGCCTTCCTGAATTCACCCACACTTCTTAATCGTTTACCGATGAAGTGATAAGTAAACAAGCCGAGCAAGCTTCCAATGTCCAGTCGTTCTTTTTCTTTTTGCTGTGCTTCGAAATAGGCGTAATGAGCTGTTTCAAAACTAACTTGCCCAAAGGCTTGGGGAGCGAACCTTATTTGAAAGTTCGCTCCCCAATTAGTTTTATTCTTGTCCAGTAGGCGCAGAAAGCGTGGTTACCTCGGCTTCCGATGGTAGCTTTGAGATTAAAACCGATGCCACCAATGTAGAACTGAGCATCTCTGCAGAAGGATTTTATGAATAAAAACACTCACTAGCGTCCGAAAGTTGTATTTTTTAAAAGCCCTGAGAATCCCGTATATTTGTTGTTTCATCAAACTAATATACATAAACATCAAAGCGATAAAGGGTGCAGTAAATACAAGACCTACGACCAATTAGTAGCATTAATTTTCGGACAGCTTAATAAGAGTCAGAGTTTAAGGGATATATCAACAGGTGTAGGAGTAAGTGAACTTTTCATTAGGGATCTAAACCTAAAGCAAAGCCCTGCATGCTTCACCATTGTTTTGCTCGATGAAAAATGGGCAAATCAACTTGTCGAATGGTTCGGGAAACCTGCTGCAGCACAAAATGTATTTGCACCTTTTTACCATAGTTACGATCAATAAAATCACAAACTCATGAAACAATATTTAAATACAACTAAACTGACTTGCAAGTCGATTGTAATGGCAGTGTTAATAACATTCGTTTTTTACTCATACACCAAAGAAAAGCAGACGCAACAACATTACCGGCTATGGTATGATGCGCCTACGAGTGCAACGGCAGAAGATAAAGTTACAAGCACAATTAATGATTTAGCATGGCTCCAGGCTTTGCCTGTGGGGAATAGTAATATTGGGGCGATGGTTTATGGCGATGTGAACCATGAGCGCATACAGTTGAATGAAAAGACGCTGTGGTCGGGGAGTGTGGAGGATAATAATAATCCCGAAGCGGCAAAGAGCTTAGCGAAGATACGTGGACTGTTGTTTGCAGGGAAGTATGCCGAGGCTGCAGAGTTGACTGTTTCTACGCAGGTGTGTAGGGGGAAAGGATCGGGTCGAGGAAAGGGGCGGAATACGCCCTACGGCAGTTATCAAACATTAGGCGATTTGTATTTTGATTTCAAGACTGGTGAACCCTATACGAATTATCACAAGGAGCTTGATTTGAACGAGGCTGTGGTGCGTGTTTCGTATGAGCAGAATGGTGTTTCCTATGCACGTGAGGTCTTTGCGAGCCATCCAGATGATGTGCTGGTGATTAAACTTTCGGCTGACCAAAAGGAGGCGTTGAGCTTTGATGTTAAGCTGAATCGTCCCGAGCGCTTTGCGACCACTTGCGAAGATGAAACACTGATGATGCACGGTGCATTGAACAACGGAAAGGGCGGCGATGGCATGCAATACGCAGCGCGTCTTAAAGCAAAAGCTACGGGCGGAACTGTGAGCTACACGGATAGCCTCATCTCTATTAAAGATGCAGATGAAGTGGTTTTATTACTCGTGGCGGAAACAAACTACAAGCAGGAGTATCCAACATTTATTGGCGATGATCCGATAGCAACAACAAAGAAGCACTTGAGCGATGTGGCAAACAAAAGCTATGATAATTTATGGGCTGCTCATCAAAAGGACTATACAAGCCTCTTTGATAAGGTAAGCTTGCAGCTTGCGGAAGTTAGTAAGGATACTATTCCTACAGATCAACGTTTGATGAATCAAAAGGCGATGGGTGACGACTTGCATTTGCAAGAGCTTTACTTCCAGTTTGGACGGTACTTGATGATTGCATCGTCGCGTTCGGGATCGTTGCCTGCGAATCTACAAGGGATTTGGTCGAACAAGATTCAAACACCTTGGAATGGCGATTACCATGCTAATATCAACCTACAAATGAACTATTGGGCAACCGATGTGGTGAACCTATCGTCGTGCTTCGATCCGCTCGAAGATTTTGTGTTGTCGCTTGTTGAGCCTGGGCGCAAAACGGCGCGCGTACAGTATGGGGCAAGTGGTTGGAACAGTCAGGTCATTTCGAATGTGTGGGGTTATACCTCGCCAGGCGAAGGCACGAAGTGGGGAATGTATGTGGGGGGAAGTGCTTGGTTGTTGAATCAGTTTTGGGATCATTATCTGTTTACAGAAGATGAGGAATATCTGAGAAGAGTATATCCAGCAATGCTTGAAGCATCGCAGTTCTACTTGGATTGGCTAGTAACTGATCCGCATACGGGCAAGTTGGTTTCAGGACCGTCTACTTCGCCAGAGAATATGTTTGTTGCGCCCGATGGATCGCATGTTTCTATAAGTATGGGAACGGCGCACGATCAGGAAATGATTTACGAACTGTTTTCTAACGTAGGGAAAGCATCAGAACTTTTAGGAAGTAAACAGCCTATGGTTGGACGAGTACAGAAAGCTAAAGCGATGTTGGCACGAGCAGCGATCGGATCCGACGGAAGGATAAACGAATGGGCAGAAGAGTTCGAAGAGCTTGAGAAGCATCACCGTCATGTGTCGCACTTAAACATGTTGCACCCAGGGGCGGCGATTGATCCTGTAAAAAATCCAGAATTGGCAACGGCTGCAAGAAAAACATTAGAAGCAAGAAGTGATGTTGGAACTGGATGGTCGCTGGCTTGGAAAGTCAACTTTTGGGCAAGATTGAAGGATGGAGACCGCGCTTATAAGTTGTTACAAGAGTTATTGACCCCAAGTGTAAAGGCTAGAGGCAAAGGCAGAACCTATATGAATTTGTTTTGCGCACACCCTCCCTTTCAGATTGATGGAAATTTTGGAGGTACTGCAGGAATTGCCGAGATGTTGCTGCAAAGCCATAGCGGTTATATCGATTTACTTCCTGCAATTCCGAGCCAGTGGAACAAGGGAAGTGTTAAAGGTTTGAAAGCACGTGGAGGGTTTGAAGTGGATTGTACATGGGCAGATGGAGAAGTTTCTAACGCCGTTGTTAAATCACTTGCAGGAAAGCAATGTGTTGTTCGCTCTACAGTTCCGCTTTCACTTAAGGCTCTAAACTTGACTTCTGTTCAAGATGAGTATGGCTATAGCATCACCTTCGATACAGTAGTGGACAAAGTGTATAAGTTGGAAAGGTTGGAGGGTTGAAAAGGTTGAATAGTCGAAACTGCAGGTTCGGTCTGATAATCTAAAAATCCAACAATCCAAAACCCTTTCATTACCTTTGCGAGTTGCGTCTTTGCGTTTAATCAAAAATCTAGTAAAATGAAAGATCTAATCCTAATCACCCTACTATTCCTGAGTATCTCTGCTTCTGGGCAGTTGAAAGTAGGAGATGCGCTGTCGTCGAACATGGTGTTGCAACGTGAGCAGCCAGTGAACATTTGGGGAATGGCTGCGCCCAAGGAAAGCATTCAAGTAATGTTTGATGGGCAGAAACTCAAAACGAAAGCCGATGCAGAAGGCAAGTGGCGTGTGCAGTTGGAACCGATGAAGGCTAACAAGAATCCGCAGACCCTAAGTATCAAAGGGAAGAAGGAAGACCTTAAGCTCGACAATGTATTAATTGGGGAAGTTTGGCTAGCTTCGGGGCAATCGAATATGGAATACTCCATGGTGCCGTATCATGAGTTCTACCTGTTGCCAAAAGAGGAAGATTTGGCTTACCAAGAACTACAAAAGCCTGCAAACAATATGATTCGTGTGCTAAACTGCGATCGAAAAGGACGACGTAGCGAGTGGAAGGTGGCAGATGGCGAGTCGCTAGTGAAGACATCGCAAGTAGGTTACTTCTTTGGTAAAGATTTGCAGCAGAAACTAGATGTGCCTGTGGGTATCGTTACTTCGGCGATTGGAGGAACACAAATTGAAGCCTGGACAACAAAAGAAACCTATCAAAATGATCCTACTTTTGCCAAGGAACTAGAGCGTGGGCGTGGAAAAATAAATGGTAAAGGTCCAGGAAACTGGTATCGAACCATGATTGCACCGCTAGTTCCCTTTGCTTTCAAAGGCGTGCTGTGGTATCAGGGCGAGAACAACTGCGTAACCACCGAGCGACAGTATGCACGTAAGTTTGAGCTGATGGTTGGCGCTTGGCGAGACGCTTTTGAACAAGAAAACCTACCGTTCTACTATGTAGTACTCTTGCCCTACACGTATTCGAAAGACCCACGGCCTAGTACAAAAGTTACCGCCGAGGAATTGCCTAAGTTTAGAGTTCAGCAGATGGAAGCTCAAAAGTTAGTACCGAATACCGAGTTTGTGATTGCTTCGGATTTGGTGGCAAGTGTCGACGATATTCATCCGCCCCATAAATGGACGGTGGCAGAGCGTCTAGTTCGTGTGGCGATGACAAAAAGCTATGGCGATGACAGTGTGGAGTGGTCGGGGCCTCGATTGAGAGGTTCGCAAACTTATGAAGATTCTATCGTACTTATTTTTGATCATTGCGCTGAGGGGCTCACTACGGTGAAGGGCAAGCAAGCTACTTGGTTTGAGATTGCGGGTGAGGATGGCATTTTTTGCTCGGCTTTTGCCGACATCAGCAGCCCGACCACCGTTAAGGTTTATCACCCCGATGTAAAACAACCCAAGTTTGTTCGTCTTGGTTGGCACGAAACGGCGATTCCAAACCTTACAAATTCCGGCTCTATGTCGAATATAGTGGGTAATCAAATTTGAGTTTTCCAGCAATGAAGTATATCATGTTTATGAAGTTGTCAATATTCCGATACCCTCTAGCTCTTTTCTTGGCTAATTGTATTTTGGAATTTATACCTTCTAATATCCCATTGTTTATTCTGCTAGTCATGTAATTTTTAATGCCGTGCCAATGTGATTTAATCATTCCTACTACCTTTATAAACGGTTGTATTTTAGATTCCATTGCAAGGTCG
>JBKECH010000055.1:0-4057 GCA_047974415.1 Bacteroidales bacterium
AAACATAAGTTCGTTTTTTCCGGCAACAAAGCAAAAATAAAGCGAGCTATTAAATCGGGGTCTAGCTCAAACTTAGCAATAAAACGCTGTATTCGCCTCAGGTTGGAACTTACTTGTGCCGTCGCATTAAAGGCTTGTGCCAATCGTTCAAAATTGACCGTTTGCACCTTGCATAATGCCATAACTAGCATGCTAATGAGTTTTATGCGAGAAAGATTGATAATTCCTTTAAATGGCACTTACAAGACTTCGTATAATTCCTTACTTTTGCACTCGATGTTGGTTTTCTTCATGACTAGAGAAATTGGTGATAATATTCCTCTAAGATACGGAAATCCAACATCTTATACAAACATTTTAAGTGTTTATTTCGTTAATATTTAGCCGTTTGCTTTTTTTGTCATGTACTAAGATGTTTAATATTGAATCAGAATAATAAAATGGGGTAGTGCTATCAAATGTGTTGGTACACAAGCAAAGGCTTCAAGATGAGCGGCTTGCAGCTTCGAGCAAATTGCTCGTCTTTATGTAATAGTCTGTGGTTGGTGTAAAGGAAATGCTTAGGTCACTTAAAGGAGAAGAAAAGGGTGATAGGGAATTGATTTTTGATAAGCTCTGGAAAAAAACAGGGGTAAGAACCTATAAACGATATTACAGAAGAACAAAGTTTGCTCTTTTTGCTTTTTTAAAGGGCAAACAATAAATCCTCTGCCCCTTTGGGCAGTCCTTATTTGTTTGAGATGGAAGTGCATTTTTGTATTTACTCCCGATTGTGTACATTTGTCTTGACATGTTCAATTAACTGATGTTAGTTCAAAAAAAACAATAAATAATTTTAGAAGAATGAAGAACTTAATACTCTCAGCACTAAGCATCATCATGCTTTTGTCTTGTACAACAGAGAAAAAACCAGCAGTAATTAATATTATTCCTAGGCCCCAGGAAATACTAAGTGTGGGGAATCAATATGAAGTAAAAAACCAGCTAGAAGTATCAGCTCATGCTACGGAACTAGATGAAACTGCAAGATATTTGGGAACACTCGTTGCCGATTGGAATAAGCTAATAAGCACCTCTAGTAACAAGAAGATACCTATAATAATAGAAATCACTAAGCATGCAAACTCTAGTCCCGAAGCCTATAGTGTCAAAGTAGAAAAAAAACAAATTACCATAAGTGGCAACTCGTCGGCAGGATGCTTTCACGGCATACAAACACTAAAGCAACTACTTAAAGAAAGCGACGGGAAGTTATATCTTAATGAGTCTGAGATACACGATTTCCCAAATTTTGCATGGCGCTCATATCTGCTAGATGAGGCTCGTCATTTCTTCGGAAAAGAATTTGTAAAAAAACAAATCGACGAACTAGCTGCAATGAAGATGAACAAGTTTCACTGGCACCTCACAGACGACGCTGGGTGGCGAATAGAAATAAAAAAGTACCCCAAGCTGACCGCAATTGGTGGATTTAGAAATGACACAGAAATAGAAACTTGGGGGAGCGGAAAACTAGCAGGAAAACCTCACGGAGGGTTCTACACTCAGGAAGAAATTAAAGAAGTCATTGCATACGCCAAAGCGAGGCACATTCAAGTAGTACCCGAAATAGAAATGCCTGGGCATGCCAGTGCAGCTATTGCCGCCTACCCTTGGCTCGGGATTATTGGCGAGCTTACTGAGGTGCCTTATCATTTCGGCAAACTGGAAGATAGTTACAATATCGCTAATCCTAAAGTTGTTCAATTCTTGAAAGACGTACTTGACGAAGTGTGCGAGCTATTCCCTTCTGATGTTATACACATTGGTGGCGATGAGGTGCTCTTCGGAACATGGAGCAAGTCGAAAGAAATGCAAGCATACATGAAAAAGAATAAGCTGAATAGTCCCGCCGATGCACAAATAAAATTTACCAACGACATTTCAAACTATTTGGAAAAAAAAGGAAAACGGATGATGGGCTGGAACGAGATTATGGGGCAAAACGTACATGGCTTTGAAAACACAGAGGATTATAAAAATGTAGAGACAGCACTTTCAAAAAAAACAATAGTACACTTCTGGAGAGGTGAGGTTGCATTAATTACCGAGGCCGCGCAAAACGGATACCAAATAGTAAACTCCCTACACACTCATACTTACCTTGACTACAAGTACAAAACATCGCCACTAAAAAAAATATATTCATTCAATCCTATTCCCAAAGGACTGGATGCAAAATACGAGAAAAATATAATTGGCGTAGGAGCACAAATGTGGAACGAATGGAATGCCACATACCAGGAGGTAGAATACAAAACATTCCCAAGAATAGTAGCCATAGCCGAAGTTGCATGGTCAGGAGCTGGCGAGTACCAAGACTTCGTTAATCGACTTAAAATATATAGCGAGAACTGGACTAAAACTGGTGTAAATTTCCCCACTGAGGAAATAAAATAAACACATGAAAATATACACAAAAACAGGCGACAAAGGAACAACAGCTTTAGCCTTTGGTGGACGTCGTAAGAAATACGATCTGAGGTTAGAATCTTACGGAACGATAGACGAACTCAACTCAGCAATAGGAATATTAGTAAACTCAAATATCCCAGACAAGGAGCGAGATTTTCTATTGCAATCTCAACATAAGTTATTTGAGATAGGTTCGATGTTAGCGTCTGTAGATGCTAGCAAGCTACCTTACAAGATTGAAGATGCTGATATAATTAAAATAGAACAACAAATCGACGCTATTGATGCGGACCTCAAACCTCTAAAAGTTTTTATCCTCCCTGGTAGTTGCTTACCCAATGCTTACTGCCATCTCGCAAGGACTATTTGTCGCAGAGCAGAGAGAAGAGTTGTAGAACTTAACGACAAGGAGGAAATAGAAACTAATATAGTTAAGTATCTGAACAGAATGTCAGACTATCTGTTTATCCTATCTAGAATCATTAGCAAGATGGAAAACAAAGACGATATTTATTGGAACAGCAAGTAAAAATGAGGAAATAATCAGACTAAAGGCTTGGACTCAAAAAAAAAAATCTTATTTTCGCAGAAAATTAGACATTTTTTTGAGACAAAAACAAAGAGAACATGTATTGGACATTAGAGTTAGCTTCTAAATTAGAAGATGCGCCTTGGCCTGCTTCCAAGGACGAATTGATAGATTTTGCGATAAGATCGGGAGCTCCGTTAGAAGTAATAGAGAACCTTCAGGAAATAGAGGATGAAGGGGAAGCCTACGATAGTATTGAGGATATTTGGCCAGACTACCCTAGTAACGACGACTTCTTTTTCAATGAGGAGGAGTATTAGACTTCAAAGGCAGTGGCGGAAAAATTGATTCGGGAATGTCCACTAAACTCTGTCTACTTATTTTTCTAATAATCTTCAAATATACATTTTTTTGGCTCTATGTCGAATATAGTGGGTGAGCCCACATTTTGAACCAATGCTTTTTTAACAATTCCAAATTTCCTCCTTCATTCCAAATCAAAAACTTGGCTCTATGTCGAATATAGTGGGTGAGATTTGGAAACTAAAAAATCATTAGGCCTACCAAGCCAAAATTTTTCGAAGAAAACACTTGATACACCCTCTATCAAGCCAAAACTTTTCGAAGAAAGCGCTTGATACACCCTCTACCAAGATAAAACTGTTTAAAGAAACGTTACGCCAAAATGCTCTTTTGTGTTGCAATTCGAATACTTTTTCTATTTTCCATTAAAGTCTACCCACTCTATTCGACATAGAGCCTAAATACTTTTTGGTCTTTTGAAGCCACGTATTTTAACGAATTGCGTATTTGATGAATGACACATTTCTGTATTTCCGCTTCAGGGAAAACGCTTAAAATTGCTTCGGAAAAACCCTTCAGATTGTCGGTACAAGCTATGAGTATATCTTTCACGCCGCGACTTTTTAAATCAGTTAATACTGAAAGCCAGAAGTTTGCTCCTTCGCTTTCCGATATATACATCCCAATCAGTTCCTTTTGTCCTTTCTTATTTAAGGACAAAATATTGTAGACTGCTCGCGATACAACCCTACCTCCATCCCTAACCTTATA
>JBKECH010000009.1:0-5816 GCA_047974415.1 Bacteroidales bacterium
AAGTGGCTCATTGGCATATTCCACAAACATGTTGATGGGCTGACTCCAGCCTCAAGACTGAAGAGGTTTATTTTCTGTTTTGTTAACATCGTTGCAAAATTCACCCACAGTGGCCGACGACAGATAATCCATTTTGCCTCTGCGAATAATCGGCTGATAGAATTTGTAAATTCATCTTAGTGAATTGATTTTCCTGATTGTTTGGCTTCCCCACAACAGCCTTGATAAAGTGGGTAAGGGAGGTCTGCTCAAAAATAAGAATTTTGCCACTTTATCAACAATTTTCCAGAAAAATGTTAATACCGATCTATTATTTTGCAACGCAAAATAGGGCTTGTGGATTTTGGGAATTATGGCGAGTTCAAAATTATCTCGAAAATTGATGATGATAAAGTTGAGAAATGATTTGACAGGGTTCTGCAGCGGTCTTAAGCCAGCAAAGCCTTTGTTTTGAAGGAATTGGAGCATGTGGCAGGGGCGCTAATGTGTATTCTGGGTTTAAAGTCCTGATAGACATTGACTAGCAGGGCTTGCGGAATTTGGGTTTCGGATTATTGTGATAAAAATATGAGACTAATTTTAAAATCATTATAAAATGCATTATCTTTGTGCGATATCAAAGTATTATGACTGAACAAGAACGTGCTGTCATAGAAGGACTAAAAGGTAAATTGGTCGCTCTTTTTGAAGTCGTCGATAAGTTGAAAGGCAGGGTTAGAGAGCTGGAAATGAGCAATTCGCAACTGGAAAAACAACTAAGGCACGTCAAAGATGAATATGACAAAGTAAGTCAGAAATATGAAAATTCTAAGGTCGCCCTAGCAATGTCGGCAGTTGGCGACAAGAAAGAAGCAAAAGCTAAGATTGATAAGATCTTAAAGGAGATTGACAGATGTATCAATATGCTAGACACATAGCATGACGAAAATGAAAATAAATATCAAAATCGATGGTAAAGAGTATCCTCTATCCATTGACCGAGATAAAGAAAGACTCTACAGAGATGCGGTAGGCAAACTAAATGAGCAGATACTTCGGTATCGTAAAAAATATGATGCACAACGCGTTGATAGAGACGACATCTTTGCCATGGTAGCTTTCAGTTTAGCTCTTAGAACAGAAGAGTTGGAGAATGAGCTAGATTTTGATCCCATAGTTAATGAAGTTGAGGCAATGATAAATGCTATCGACTCTTATCTGTAAAACGAGCATCTATCTTCTTTCAAGTTTCGGGTTAATTATCATTTTTAGTGAAGATGTAGATTTTGGGTTATAACAGAGTCTGCGAGTTAAACGATAATAGATACGAATTTAAAATTTGAATAAAATAAAATGGATAAAATCTTATACGCTATTGCAGGACTAATTGCAGGAGCAATAATAGTACTCATAGTTATAAATCTAGTTTTCAAAAGAAAACAAGGAAAAATTCTTGAGGAGGCGAAAGCCGAAGGTGAAATTCTAAAAAAAGATAAGATGCTTCAAGCAAAGGAGCATTTTATCCAGTTAAAATCTGAGCACGAAAAATACGTAGCCAATCAGAAAAGCAAACTTTCTCAGAGCGAAAATAAAGCAAAACAACGCGACAACGAAATTAATCAGCGTAAAAATGAATTGCAAAAACGTAGCAAAGAACTAGAAAAGACTCGACGGGATGTTGATGCTATGAAAGACAAATATCAGGGGATAATTGATAAAACATCGGTCAAGCAGGAGGAATTAAACAAAATTATAAAGCAGAAGGTAGAGCAACTAGAAAGCATATCGGGACTATCGGCAGAGGAAGCTAAAAATCAGCTAGTAGAGATAATGAAAGACGAAGCTAAAACTGAAGCTATGTCTTACATTCAAGACTCTATGGAGGAGGCTAAGCTGACAGCCGGGCAAGAGGCAAAAAAGCTAGTTATAAAGACAATACAAAGAGTAGCATCGGAAGCTACAATAGAAAATGCCGTTACCATATTCAATATCGACAACGACGATATTAAAGGTCGGATTATTGGTCGTGAGGGACGCAATATCAGGGCTTTGGAGGCCGCAACAGGAGTTGAAATAATTGTCGACGACACCCCCGAGGCTATCATTCTATCGTGCTTTGACCCTGTTCGTCGAGAAATAGCTCGCTTGGCACTACACCAACTGGTAACCGACGGTCGTATTCATCCTGCTAGGATAGAGGAGGTTGTGAATAAGATTAAGAAGAGTGTCGACGAAGAAATCCTTGAAACTGGTAAGCGCACTGCCATAGATTTAGGTATACATGGGCTACACCCAGAACTCATAAAGCTCATAGGAAAGATGAAATACCGCTCCTCATACGGACAGAACTTGTTACAACACTCCCGAGAGGTCGCAAATTTATGCTCTATAATGGCTGCAGAGCTAGGGCTAAATGCCACAAAAGCCAAAAGAGCAGGATTGTTACATGATATTGGCAAAGTCTCTGACGAAGACCCAGACTTGACGCATGCAGTGCTAGGAATGAAGCTAGCCGAACGATATAAAGAGAAGGCTGATATATGTAACGCTATAGGAGCACACCACGAAGAAGTGGAAATGGAAACTCTTCTCGCACCGATAGTTCAAGCTTGCGATGCTATCTCAGGCTCAAGACCTGGGGCACGCAGAGAGGTGATAGAGTCTTATATACAACGATTAAAGGCCCTTGAGGACATCGCCCTATCTCATCAGGGGGTTACCAAATCCTATGCAATACAAGCAGGCAGAGAGCTGCGAGTGATTGTTGGTAGTGAGAAAATTTCGGACGACGAAGCGCAAACAATATCATACGATATCTCAAAGAAAATTCAAGATGAGCTGACATATCCTGGTCAGATTAAAATTACAGTTATCCGTGAAACAAGGGCAGTAAGCTACGCGAAATAAAGAATAAGAAAACACATGAAAGCATTTGTATTCCCTGGACAAGGGGCTCAGTATTCAGGCATGGGCAAGGATATGTACGACAACAGTACTATTGCCAAAGGTCTTTTTGAAAAAGCCAACGAAATACTTGGTTTTGAGATTACAAAAACAATGTTCGAGGGTTCTGCCGAAGAGCTTAAACAAACAAAAGTTACTCAACCTGCAATATTTTTACACTCATCAATTTTGGCTTTAACGATGGATGATTTTGCACCTGATATGGTAGCAGGACACTCATTAGGGGAGTTTTCCGCACTCGTGGCAAACAAAGCAATGAAGTTTGAAGATGCCTTGCGACTAGTGTCACAAAGAGCATTAGCAATGCAAGAAGCCTGCGAAGCTAAGCCTTCGACAATGGCAGCAATTCTTGGTCTTGATGATAAAGTGGTAGAGAAGGTTTGTAATGATATATCGGGTATTGTTGTTGCTGCAAACTACAATTCTCCTGGACAGCTAGTTATCTCTGGTGAAATAGTAGCTATTGACGAGGCCTGCGCCAAGCTAACAGAGGCAGGAGCTCGCAGAGCATTAAAGTTACCAGTAGGAGGTGCATTCCACTCTCCTCTGATGGAACCTGCAAGAGAAAAGCTTGCTAAAGCAATAGAAAAAACACCTTTCTCAGAACCAATTTGTCCAGTATATCAAAATGTTGATGCTAAGCCACATACCTCGTCCGAAGAAATCAAAGCTAACCTAATCCTCCAACTCACTGCGCCAGTAATGTGGACACAATGCGTTCAGAACATGATTTCTGCTGGAGCTAAAGAGTTTGTAGAACTAGGTCCAGGTAAGGTCCTTCAGGGTTTGGTGAAGAAAATAGACGGCAACGTGGCAACTGGTGGTGTTGATAAAATTTCGGTATGAATAGAGTCCGTCTATAAAGTAGAATCTCTGCCTTACGTCAGGTTTTATAGTTTAGGGTTTAAGGTTGACTTGCAATAATATCACCCCTACCTTTCGGAGCTTTATTTTCTAGGTCAGCCTTTTGACCTCAGATTCCAGACATTATGTACAGGTGCTAAATAGTACAGCTGAGTTATAATTTGTTTTCATTTTTCATTTGGGGTGAGAAGTATTCAAGTCTTTATCCGTACGGAAAGTTGTATTATAGGTTGAACTTAAGCATATTAAACATAAGGACAAAAAGACATCTGCATAATGAACAAGGCAAGCCGAAGTACACTTTTTGCAAGCCAAATATACAAAGTCTGGGCTATTGTAGTTTGTATCTCACTTTTTCGGTAGCCTATCGTCTATTGTTTTGGTATAGTTACGGAAACTCCTCAGAACTGCTAGGTTTTGGTAAAGATATAGTTTTCTTGCAAGGAGCTCGTTTTGATTTACTGCTGGCCTGCTACTTTCTGATGTTCAATATAGCTTTGGCATACTCGCCTTCGCCTTTAAGCACCCTATGTTTGAAAAGATAGCCAAAGTTTGGGCTATGGTAGTTTGGGGCTTTTACTCGCTAATGTTTTTTATAGATTTCTATTTTTACAGCTTCTTTGGCGCACACCTCAATATCTAGCTTTTGGCATATTTGATGATGACACCACAGCCGTATTAAAATCGGTTTGGAGTGATTTCCCTATACTTAAAATTCTCCTGACCTTTACACTGCTTATTGTGGTAGAATGCTTCTTGGTAAAACTAATTTATAAATCGCCGTTGCTGGAAAAGTTAGCCCAGCAAATTCCACACGGCATACTCTTTAAAAACTTTATGCTATCGTACGAAGGGACTATTGCATCGCTCGAGGGTATTCCACAAGTAACTGCCTAGCTCCAGTTTCGGGCACCGCCCACATACATAAAACACTGCTCCAGTAAGATCTGTTAATTCATTTATCCATGATATAAAACACTTATTGAAGCTGTCTGTATCTAGCCTGGCAAAGAGCTTTCCTAAAACATCATGAGAGGGAGTGCCATTGGTATATGGATAGAATTTGCGCAACCATTCCAACTTCTCTTTCCCAAACAGGGTTATGTCAGTCCACGTGCTAAACCCACTTAACGAGGCGCTAATACACAAGAAAAGTATTTTTATTAATGGACAACTGTAGTATCCTTTGTTTGTTCGCCTAGAGTCTTCCAATGTTGAAAATGAGTTAGTAAATAGTCGTTCTCTTTCTTTTTCAGGGCCTTTGTTTTCCATTTTTTTTGAAAGGGAACAGCCCCTTTCAGATGTCCAAAGATACTAATATTGTGGGAATAATCACTCTTTTTTAAGAGCGATTTACCTGCAGTAATGCGCCTTTAGGTGTCGCACTTTAGCCCTTCGCCTTTAGGTAGAGCTTTAAGCCTATCAATACAAATAAAAAGAGTATTTCTTTGCAGATTTAAAGTTAAACTTTAAATTTGCAAAGAAATAAGCGCTTCACATGATTGCAAGAACACTCGCCAATAAACTTTTGGAGTTATCTTCCAAGTACCCGATAGTAACACTCACTGGACCTCGGCAATCGGGGAAGTCAACCCTTTTGCGCTCCAGTTTTCCAACGTATAAATATGTTTCGCTTGAAGACCCCGACCTCCGTTTGTTTGCCACGGAAGACCCCAGAGGGTTCATCGCCACTTATCCAGACAAAACAATCATTGATGAGGCACAAAATGTGCCGAGCTTGTTTTCGTATTTGCAAACACACACCGACCTGAAAAATGAGCTTGGCATGTATCTTTTGGCTGGATCGCAAAATTTCTTGCTTTTAGAAAATGTGAATCAATCTTTAGCTGGCAGAACAGCCGTGCTTCGCTTACTTCCCTTTTCGCACGAAGAGATGCAGCTTGGCAAGATTCTTCCGGCAACAATCAACCAAGAAATTTTCACGGGAGCTTATCCTCGGATATACGACAGGGCTATTGCTCCTACCGATTTTTACCCCTCATACATTC
>JBKECH010000165.1:0-18580 GCA_047974415.1 Bacteroidales bacterium
AGAACAAAAAGAATATCAATACCTTAAAACAAGGGAAGCGTATAATTTATTAGAAGCTATTGCCAATATTGTAGCGCATCAGAACTTCAATATAAAGGCTGTCTACTCTACTAGAAATAAGGCAAACTCTATGGGTGTCCGATTCGTTTTGAAGGGATGGGGCTGCGCAATAGGTGGCTGATGCGGGTTTTTGAAGAAGGCCTCTAGCGATAAAAATCATGTAGCGTAATAGCGTTTAGCTTGAAATGTGCTACCTTTGCAATCAAAAGCACATCGCTATTCAGCATAAAAGAAAAGCATGAAAACACCAAAAGGAAAAATCCGACTATAAACTAGTTGCAATCATACCAAACAATAAGTATTCGAGCTTTCCTCAATCATCTATTGCCCGAATTGAGCGTATGCAACATGATGATTTCTCAATCGAAGATGTGCAGGTGAAAAATCCAAACAATCCCACTCAACTCATCGCCAGCAAACTTATTTTGCTTTCTAACAAGTGAGCCAGTTAAACTCAGATTGTGCATTTGGAACGCTGTGGCGAGTGAGCTAATGCATATCGGGGCAGTCGCCAAATCCCTTTTTTATCTAGCTTAGAAGCCTTCACTACAGCGCTCAGGCGCATGATTCAGGATTAAGTCTATTCGTAATACTTCTTTTATTAGAGTGCTGCATGCTTATTCTATTGCTTGATAGTTAGGGCATATTCCTTTCGTTGTGTAGCTCAAAATAAAAAGTTTAAGAACTTTTCAACACTCGTTTTCCTTGTTTGTTCTGTTGGTTATCAATACGTTTTAAAACGTTATTAACAAAGGAGTGAACAATGTCGGAGTATTTTGTTTGTGTAATAAAATGGAATATATTATCAGGATTTGTAATAAAGTGGAATCTTTTTGTATATTTGTCGTGTAATTATGAGTGAGGCAAAAAGAAAAATACGGTTTTCTTCTAAATATCAAGCTCTTGTAGATGATAAGGGGAGGTTTGTGTTGCCATCTGCGTATAAGAAGCAGATGGGGGAGCTTGCCATGGAGCCACTTGTAATTTACATGGATACCTACAAAAGGTGTTTGCAAATTCATCCGAAGAGTTATTGGGAGGATGAGTTAGACAGAAAAGAGTCTATGCTTGATGTTGATATTCCCGAGCAAGCCGATTTTTTGGAAGAATTGTACGAGCGCTTTGTGGAGGTTTCAATGTCGGCTAATGGGCGCTTAAATATTCCCTTGGAGTACAGGGAGTATGCAGGTTTGAAAAAAGAACTACTTCTGTCGGGGGTAAAAAATATGATAATGGTGTGGGATAAAGATGCTTATGATAAGCATGTGGGAGATGTTAGGTCAGAGAGTTTTGGGGCTAGGAATGAGCGATTCACAAAAGAGTATAAAAATAAAGAAGATTGATGTAAAATGTCAAATGTATCTTATCATATACCAGTTTTGCTGAAGCAGAGTGTCGATGCTTTGGTGCAGAATCCAGACGGAGTCTATGTTGACGCTACTTTTGGAGGGGGAGGGCATGCTGCGGAGATTTTGCAGCGCTTGTCGCCAAAAGGACGCTTGTTTGCTTTCGATCAAGACGTGGATGCCAAGGGCAATGTAGATGAGGCAGACACTAGACTTACATTTATTCTTTCAAATTTTAGGTACATTCAAAATCATTTGGCATATCATGAGGTGTTTGAGGTTGATGGTATTCTTGCTGATTTTGGCGTTTCGTCGCACGAATTTGATGAACATTCTCGGGGCTTTTCTTTTCGCTTTGATGCGGAGCTTGATATGCGCATGAATCAATCTCAGAAATTAACAGCAAAGACACTTGTGAATGAATACTCAGAGGAGGCTTTGGCTCATGTGTTCGGAGCTTATGGCGAGTTGAGTAATGCTAGAAAGATAGCCTCTGCTATATGTGTCGCTAGGCGAGCAAAAGATATTGATACTATAAAAGAGCTGCTCGAGGTAATAAAAGGATATACATCTGACAAGACTAGAAATAAATTCTATGCTCGGGTTTTTCAAGCCTTAAGGATGGAGGTTAATGATGAAGTGGGAGCATTGAATGATTTTCTAATAAATTCCGTAGGACTATTAAAAAAAGATGCTCGATTGGTGTGTATTACTTACCACTCTTTGGAAGATAGACCTGTTAAAAATATAATGAAGACTGGCAATTTGGATGGCAATGTGGAGAGGGATTTTTTTGGAGTAGCTAAAATTCCCTTTTCAGAGGTCAGCAGGAAGGTGATTGTTCCAGAAAAGGAGGAAGTCTCTGAAAATTCAAGGTCTAGGAGTGCAAAGTTGAGAATAGCCATAAAATAGATATCTGATGAACATATTTCTGAAGGTAAATGCATTATTATGAGAGAAAAAGAGAAGAGGTCGAAAGTCGGGCTTAAACAAATTTTAGGAGGGGGAGTACTTTCTAACAAGTTTGTTACATCGCTTATTCCGTATCTTGTTTATGTTTTTTTATGGACGGTAGTTTATGTTATTAATGGACATTGGGGGCAATCGGTATTGTTGGAACGGAGCGTGCTTAGTAGAGATATTCAAAAATTGCAGGTGGAAGCTACTGCCATAAAAGTTGAGCTTGAAAGAGTTAGTTTGTCTGTCGATATGCTAAAAAACATAGAAGATAGTGGCTTGGGTTTGGTGTCGCCAGATGTACCTAATTATGAAATTAAAGTAAGGAGGAGATCGGAATGAGTGCTATCGATGCTGTAAAAGTAAGAATGGTTTGGGTGTATTTTCTTGTCATATTGTTGGGCTTGTTGTGTATATTTTGTATGCTTAAAGTTCAGTATTGGCAGGATAATACTGCCGTTGTGACAGCTATTGAAAAACGATTCAATAGTACTAGACCTATCTTTGGGGTGAGAGGTGAAATTTGTGCTGACGATGGCGAGCCTCTGGTGGTTTCAGCACCTGAATTTATACCATCCTTTAGCTTTAAGCATCTCGATAGTAAAAATTTTAGAGAAGATTTTGAATCTAGTGTACTTGTAGTTTCTAAGGCACTGTCTGCTCTTTTCAATGACAAGAGTGCGGCTAATTACGAGAGAGAATTGCGAAGTGCCTTTAAGAGAAAAGTGTATTGTAGGCTGGGAAATAGAGCTGTTGGCTACACTGAAATGGAGTCTTTGAAAAAAGACAAATTCATTGGTAGATATTGCGATTTTGAGAAGAGTTTTGATAGGGTTCATGTGTATGGAGATTTGGCGGCTCGCACCTTAGGAAGAGTCAGCTATTATGCGTATGGAGGTGCGCACGGACAGGTAGGCGAGCTGGGACTTGAGGAGTTGTACGATGCTTACCTAAAAGGCGAAGAGGGTCTTGAACGATTGCATACAATCACAGGGCGACATGTTTATATGCCTGAAAAAGAAGCGAGTAATGGAAATAAGATTAATACCACGTTGAATGTACGGATGCAGTCCTTTGCACATAAGGCATTGAAAAAACAAATGATAAAGTATGACGCTCAGTGGGGCTCAGCTATTGTGATGGAGGTGAAGACAGGAGAGATAAAAGCAATTGCAAATCTTGGGCGAATAAGAGAAGGCAAATATGTTGAAACCTATAATTATGCCTTGGGTGATTTGGGAAAGATTGAGCCAGGATCGACCTTTAAGCTTGCATCTTTTTTGGCGGCATGGGAAGATAATAAATTAGATACAAGCAAGAATTACGATATAAATTGGGGGTATTGGGCTTTCAGTGATAGGTTTAAGGTTTATGATAGTAATTATGGGCGTTCGCCACATAAGATACTCAAGCCCATTAGAATATTCGAGCTGTCGTCCAATGTGGGTACTTCTAAGATTATTCACGAAGCATATAGCGGTAATAGGCAGGCGCTTATGGATAGATTGTATCAATTTGGGTTGACTACGAGTTTGGACGTCGATTTTCGAGGTGTGGCTTCTCCTTTAGTAAAACCGATAGAGAAATGGAGTAGTAGCACACCTATTGCAATGTCTTTTGGATATGAATTGGAGCTGTCGCCTCTTCATATATTAGCGTTTTATAATGCTGTTGCTAACAATGGAAAGTTTGTAAAACCCAAGTTCGTTAATAGTATTACCGATGGAGATGATATTGTCAGGGAGTTTAGAACTGAAGTGATAAGGCCTAGAATCTGCTCTGAGTCGGGATTGGTGTTTGTAAAGCGGATTTTGGAGGGAGTTGTGGAGCGCGGCACGGCGACAAATATAAAATCCGATAACTATAAGATAGCTGGAAAAACAGGAACCACAAAGCTAGCAGACCGAAATAGAGGGTATGTGGAAGGATGGTATCAAGCATCGTTTGTGGGATACTTTCCTGCTGATAATCCTAAATATTCGTGTATTGTAACCATAAATAAACCTCAGGGGAAATATTATGGCGGAACTGTGGCGGGTCCAGTATTTAAGGAAATTGCAGATAATGCCTTTGCAACAGGTTTATTTTTTTCTTCTAAAGCACAAGATAGTGCGAGGCTTGTTTCTGTCGGGAATGAAATGCGAGGAGGTAAGGCAGTTGATATCAAGAATGTGGCAAAGGTTTTTGGGAAGGATGTGAAGAGTAATGATAGCAATGACTATCTGACTTCAGCCAAAGCCGATTCTCGATCTTCAGTCAGAGCTTTAAACATAAAATCGGGGATAATGCCAAATTTAGTAGGGATGAATATGTCTGAAGCTTTATATCTTCTTGAGGAGGAGGGGCTTTGTGTGGATGTTGTTGGCGCTGGTTCTGTTTTTCAGCAGTCTATTCCTGAAGGAACAAAACTGCGCAGAGGAGCTCGTGTAAGCATAAAATCAAAAATGTGAAAATGAAATATTTAAAAGAAATACTGCTTGGGCTTGAGTACGAATTGTTATCAGGTTCGCTCGACTGTTCAGTATCGTCGCTGACTGTTGATTCTAGGCAGGTCGTGCAGGGTTCTGTCTTTGTTGCAATGAAAGGCGAACATGTTGATGGGCATGTATATGTGCAGAACGCTGTCGATGCAGGAGCTAAAGTTATTGTGGCTGAGGATATTGTTTGTGTGAGTGGCGAGGCCTCAATTATTAAGGTAAAAAGATCCAACGACGCAGTGGCAATATTAGCAAAGAACTTCTATGACAATCCTTCGTCTAAACTTAAGCTAGTCGGGATTGCTGGGACAAATGGGAAGACGTCAATAGCGACATGGCTTTACGATTTATTTAACATCCTTGGACTAAAAAGTGGATTGATCTCGACAATTTCGGTGAAGTCTTGTATGGGTAAGGTTGTCGACTCAAAACATACAACACCTTTTCCCATAGATTTAAATAGGATTATAGCCGAAATGGTGGGCGATGGGTGCGAGTATTGTTTTATGGAGGTTAGTTCTCATGCTTGTGCGCAAGGACGAATTGCTGGTTTGCATTTTAAAGGTGCTGTATTTACGAATATAACACATGATCATTTGGACTACCATAAAACATTCGCAGAGTATTTGAAAGCAAAGAAGAGCTTTTTCGATTCTCTGTCTACTGATGCATTTGCGCTAACAAATGTAGATGACAAGAACGGAATGGTTATGCTTCAGAATTGTGAGGCGAATAAATATTCGTATTCACTATTGAAAATGGCTGACTTTAAAGCAAGCATTGTCGAGAAATATGCAGATTCTACTCTTATTAAGATAATGAATGAAGAGTTGTTTGTTAGGGTGATAGGGGACTATAATATATATAATATTCTTGCCGTATTTGCTGTAGCTAAGCTGCTGGGAGGCGAGGCTAGCGAAATTCTGCAGGCCTTAACATTATTGAAGCCTGTTGCAGGAAGGATGGAATTTGTTAGTGCTAGCGATGGGAGAATAGGCGTGGTCGATTATGCACATACTCCAGATGCTCTTAAGAATGTGCTAGAAACTCTACAAAGACAAAAAGGTGAGAGTCATGTGAAGATTATTACTGTTGTAGGTTGTGGTGGCGATAGAGATAAAACTAAACGCCCATTGATGGCAAAAGTAGCACAGCAGTATAGCGATAAAGTAATATTAACGTCCGACAATCCTCGCACAGAAGACCCATCGAGGATACTTGAAGACATGTTTGCAGGCATTGATGTGTCGCAAAGTGATAAGGTGTTTAGGATAGAGAATAGAGCAGATGCCATTAAGGTAGCGGCAAGTCTTGCTAATGCTAAGGATATTATTTTGGTGGCAGGGAAAGGACATGAAAGCTATCAGGAAGTACATGGCAAGAGAACTCATTTTGATGATAAAGAACAATTGTTGAATGTATTTAAATAATTGAGATGCTGTATTGGTTATATGAAATATTAAAAGATAGTGATATTCCTGGGATTGGAATGTTGCAGTATTTGTCTTTTCGCTCTTCTGTTGCAATAGTATTGTCTTTGATTATCGCAACAATATTTGGTAAGACGCTTATCAGGTTTCTTCAAAAAAGGCAGATTGGAGAAGAAATCCGAGATTTGGATTTGGCTGGGCAACTTGAGAAAAAAGGGACTCCAACAATGGGAGGAATTATAATAATATTGGCAATTATTGTACCAACAATTCTATGCGCAGACCTGTCTAATGTCTATGTTATATTGATGCTGATAGCAACTGTCTGGCTTGGTTTTATTGGTTTTGTTGACGACTACATCAAAGTTTTTAAGAAGAACAAGAAAGGACTTGCCGGCAAATTTAAGATTGTGGCTCAAGTGCTCTTGGGGATAGGGGTAACTTTAGCTCTTTATAATAGCGAGAAGCTAGGGATATGCGAAACAAATATAGAGCCGAATAATGCTGTTAATTTAGATGCTGGAAGAGTCGAGAGTGCTCAAAATAAATTGTCAGAGGTGTATTATCATACCACTCGCACAACCATTCCTTTTTCGAAAAAAATCAGGTTTCACTACGGGAAGCTGGTAGGCGCCGATGCAAATTCAGATATGGCGTGGATTGCATATGGTTTAATTATTGTTTTTGTCATAGTGGCTGTGTCTAATGCAGTTAATCTTACGGATGGATTGGATGGGCTGGCAGCTGGAACAACAGCTATAAGTGGGTCTACTTTGGGGATATTAGCCTACCTTAGTGGCAATGTTATATTTGCCAGCTATTTAAATATTATGTACTTGCCCGATATTGGGGAGCTTACTGTATTTTCGTGCGCTTTTATTGGAGCTCTTATAGGTTTCTTGTGGTACAATTCATATCCAGCTCAGGTATTTATGGGTGATACAGGAAGTCTTACTTTAGGGGGGATACTGGCAGTTTTGGCAATATTAATAAGGAAAGAATTGCTTATCCCTGTGTTGTGCTTTGTATTTCTTGCCGAAAATCTGTCGGTTGTTATTCAAGTTTTTTGGTTCAAGTTTACAAAAAGAATGTATGGAGAAGGGCGTAGAGTCTTCAGAATGTCGCCAATACATCACCATTTCCAAAAATGTAACTACGCTGAACCAAAGATAGTTTCAAGGTTCTGGATTGTGGCAATAGCCTTTGCAGCAATAACAATAGTGATTCTTAAAATTCGGTAGAAGATGAGTAGAAATGTAGTCATATTGGGTGGTGGCGAAAGTGGAATTGGAGCTGCAGAATTGGCGCAAAAACAAAACTTCAGTGTGTTTCTTTCTGATATGGGTGTCATGAAACCGAGTTTTGAGCAAAGATTAAATAAGCTGAGTATAGATTATGAGTCTGGAAAGCATTCTGTTGATAAGATATTAGCTGCAGACATCCTAGTGAAAAGCCCAGGTATCCCCAATGATGCCAATATCGTGAAGATGGTTTTGGACAAAAAAATACCTGTGATCTCAGAAATAGAATTTGCGTACAAGTTTTATAAAGGTAAAACTATTTGTATAACAGGTAGTAATGGCAAAACTACGACAACATTGATGATATATCATATTCTCAAAAATGTGGGGATGAACGTTGGAGTGGCAGGGAATATAGGAAATAGCTTTGCAGGGCTGATTGCAAATGCTGATTACGACTGTGTTGTGTTGGAGATCAGTAGCTTTCAGTTAGACGACTGCCATGATTTTAGAGCAAATATAGCTTTGCTTCTAAATATTACGCCAGATCATTTGAATAGGTATGATAATAAAATGGAGAATTATATAATGTCAAAGTTCAGGATTACTCAAAATCAGACCGCCGAGGACGTGCTGATAGTGCCTGAAGATGATGCTTTTATAAATGAGAGTTGGAGTTGCAATAAAGGCAGAGCAAAAGTGCAGACGTTTGGACATAGCACTAGTGCAAGTGCATATGTAGAGGATGATAAGCTAAAAGTAAATATTGACACAGTAGAAAGAATAGTTATGGATACAAATTTTTTGAAAGTGAAGGGAGTGCATAATCGCCAGAATGCGATGGCCGCCTCCTTGGCGTCGTTGGCAATGGGTGTTTCTGATGATTATATTCGCAAAAGTTTGGAAACTTTTAGTGGGGTAGAACACCGCTTTGAGTATGTAAGAACACATTGTGGAGTGAAGTATTATAATGACTCTAAGGCTACAAATGTAAATTCTGCATGGTATGCACTTGAGTCTTCCGACGAACCTGTGATTTGGATTGTGGGGGGGGCCGATAAGGGCAATGATTATAGTCAGCTACTTACCGTTGTAGATTTAAAAGTTAAAGCTATAGTTTGCTTGGGATTAGACAATAGAAAGATTATTGATGCTTTTGAAATTTTAAATAAGAAGATTGTTGAATGCAATACTATGGAGGATGCTGTTAGAGAAGCAAGCTGTTTTGCGACGAGTGGAGATACCGTGCTTTTATCGCCAGCATGCGCAAGTTTTGATTTGTTTGAGAATTATGAAGATCGAGGACGACGGTTCAAAAATGAAGTTAAGAAGCTGTAGCAAATATGAGTAATGTGTTAAATAGTAGGTACTTGAAGGGGGATAGACCCATGTGGGTAATCTTGTTGTTTCTGTCCATCATTTCGGTGCTAGCAGTTTCTAGTGCTTCGAGTTCTATTGCATTTAGACAAAACAGCAGTGTGGGTTTTTATATACTTAAGCATCTTTCTTTTTTGTTGGGAAGTCTTGCATTGATACTGATTCAGTTAAAGTATATTTCCATAGATACTTATAAGCGCTTTTCTTTGCCTTTGCTAGTTATTTCGGTACTGCTGTTAGTGCTCAATTATGTTGTTTCGGACAACAGGTCGCTTTCCTTGTTTGGCGGATTCTCATTTCAGCCACAAGAATTTGCGAAAATTTCTTTAGTGTTATTTTCTTCGAGCCTGTTTGCCGATTGCAAGTACGACTTATACGAAGTTGATAGAACATTCTGGAAAGTGTTGGCGATAACAGCTGTAGTCTGTGGATTAATTGCACTTCGCGATATTTCAACAGCGGCACTATTATTTATGACGATACTAGGATTGATGCTTGCTGTAGGAGTCCGAATAATAAGAATTGCTGGAATTGTTGGGTCTATATTGTTGCTTGTTGTGTTGGCTTATTTGGTGGCTGACTATGTGCCCAAAGAGTCGTCATTCCGTGTTCATACTCTCAAATCAAGAATAGATAATTTTATTAGCGGAGAGGAGCAGGTCGGCAATAACAGCCTCGACCAAGAAGATTATTTTAAGTACTCGATATTCCGTGGTGGCTATGGGGCAGCAGGTCCTGGTAGGTCAAAGATGAGGGTGTACCCCGCGGCCTATAATGATTTTATATATTCTGTAATAGTAGAGGAGTACTCGCTTGTGTTAGGAATTATTATTATATTTTTGTATGTTTGGGTGTTGTATAGGGGAGCAAAAGCAGGCGATGGGGCAACAGATCCATTTTCTAAGTTTGTGTCCCTAGGCTTGGCCATGCTCATTACCTTTCAGGCATTTATGCATATAGGGGTGAATGTGGGGTTATTCCCAGTTACAGGACAACCCTTGCCGTGGATAAGTATGGGGGGAACCTCTATGCTTTTCACAGCTGTGTCGTTCGGAATAATCCTTAGCATTAGTTGTAAAAACGAGGACGAAAAAGAAGAGAGGAAAAGGAAGAAAAAGGCAGGAGTTTAAATGAAGTTATTATAAAGTGTGATATAAATTGATATGTATGTTTAGTTTTTTGAAAGTGGGTTTATGAAGAAATATAAGATTATAGTAAGTGGAGGAGGAACAGGAGGGCATATTTTCCCAGCAATATCCATTGCAGATAGAATAAAGGAAAGATACCCAGATTCGGATGTGCTATTTGTAGGAGCCGAAGGGCGAATGGAGATGGATAGAGTGCCTAAGGCAGGATATAAGATTGTCGGCTTGCCTATTATTGGGATGCCTCGAAAAGCAAGTTTTCGTTTTCTTAAGTTTCTTTTTGGTCTTTGGAGAAGTCTTAAGATGGCAAAAAAAATAGTTGTTGATTTTAATCCAGATGTAGTTGTTGGAGTGGGGGGCTATGCGAGTGCACCATTGCTCAGAGCCGCAAGTAGATTAAATGTTCCTACTGTATTGCAGGAGCAAAATTCGTATGCGGGGAAAGCAAATCAGTGGTTGTCTAAATGGGCGAGTGCGGTCTGTGTTGCATATGATGATATGGATAGATTCTTTCCAAAAGATAAAATAACTTTAACGGGGAATCCTATCCGAAAAGATATAGTGAACTGCGTGGATGTGTCTAAAGAACAAGCCTGCAGTTTCTTTGGCATAGATAATATTAATCCTACTGTCCTAATATTGGGTGGAAGTTTGGGGGCAAAGTCCATAAATGATTCTATATTAAATAGTTTAGACGCTCTTTCTTGTGCTGATGCGAATTTTATATGGCAGTGTGGAAGTCGTGACTTTGCAAGTATAAACAGTGCCTTGAGTAGTAAAGAGCTTCCCAGTAACGTGCAACTACATAAATTTGTAGAAGCTATGAATATGGCTTATGCATGCGCAGATGTAATAGTAAGTAGAGCAGGAGCAAGCACCGTGTCGGAATTATGTTTAGTTGGAAAGCCCATATTATTAGTGCCCTCTCCTAATGTTGCAGAAGATCATCAGAAAAAGAATGCATTGGCTCTTGTTAATAAGGGAGCGGCAATAATGCTCGATGATAGTGAACTTATGGACTCCTTGGTTAGAGGGATGTTAGACCTTGCTAAGGATGATGTTACGAGAGCTAGACTTAGCAAGAATATTAAAATGATGGCTCGTCCAGATGCTGTTGATAAAATTGTAGATGTAATAATAGAAAAATCAGAATAAATGGATATTACTATTAGTTATAAGAATGTGTTCTTCTTAGGAATAGGGGGAATTGGCATGAGCGCATTGGCAAGATTCTTCATTTCAAAAGGGATGTGGGTGTATGGATACGATCTTACGCCCTCGGTTCTGACTCATAAGCTTGAGGATGAAGGCGCCAATATTATATATTCGGACGACAGCAACTTGCTGTCTGATGAACTTACTCCCTTCAACACTCTAGTGGTATACACCCCTGCGGTACCTATAGATCTCGAAATTTTTAAAGTCTTGGTAGATAGAAAGTTTGCCGTAATGAAGAGGGCAGAAGTACTAGGAGAGATTAGCAAAATGTATAAAACTCTGGCTGTTGCGGGGACGCATGGGAAAACATCTGTATCAACGCTTTTGGCGCATATAATGTGGCGCTCTCATAAGCAATGTGTGGGAATATTGGGAGGTATCTCTTTAAACTACGACTCTAATATTTTGTTGCCAACAGAGGGGTCAGATTGGTTGATAACAGAAGCGGATGAATTTGATAGGTCTTTTTTACAACTGTCAGTACAAAAGGCTGTTATAAGCTCTGTGGATGCAGATCATTTAGATGTGTATGTTGATGGAGATAACATGGAACAAGCATACAAAGACTTTATAGACAGAATAGAGCCAGCTGGAGTTTTGGTTACAAAGCCAAGCATAACAAGATTGGCTGCCCACCGCAACGATTTACGCGTTTTTACATATTCTTCCGAATTGTCTGGCAAGCTAGACCTTTGTCCTACTCGTATCGAGAAGAATGAAATGGGATACATTCTAGACGTTAAGACCCCCTGTGGAGTTATTGAAGGGATAGAACTTAAAATGTTGGGTGAAGTAAATATAGAGAATGTTGTTGCGGCAATAGCAATAGCCTCGTTGTCAGGAATTAGTGCCGATGATATAAAACAATCTATTAATACCTTTAAAGGTGTTTACCGCAGGTTTCAGCTAGTTTATTCGTCGGAGGACATTGTTTATATAGACGACTATGCGCACCATCCTACGGAGATAAGTGCCACTGTGAGCTCTGTAAAGAAGTATTTTCCCAACAAAAAGATTGTTGGTATTTTTCAACCGCATTTATATTCTCGTACACACGACTTTGCGGAAGAGTTTGCAGCAAGTCTTGATTTGTTGGACGAATGCTATTTATTGGAAATATATCCTGCGCGCGAGAAACCAATGAAAGGTGTAAACTCAGGGACCATATCAGCAAGAATGAAAAATAAAAATGTTAAGATTGTTGATAAATCAGAGATTTCAAGTATTGTCGAAGGACTTACTAACACAGTTTTGTTAACAATTGGTGCTGGAGATATTGGTTTGGAAGCAGATAGAATTTTATCTTTGTTGAATAGTAAATAACTAACATTCTTTATATCGTGAAACGAAGAATACTACAAATAGGTCTACTTCTGGCATTTATCTTGATGATAGTGTCAGTCTTTAAGATTAACAGCATGTATGCAAGTGCAGTATTGAAAGATGTTCATGTGACTAATAATAATGATATTAGGTTTGTGACAGATACTCATATTAGCGATATGATTAAAGGTAGTAAGTTGGTAAAGAATGTGCCTTTAAAGAAGGTGGATTTAGATAGTCTAGAAAACGACTTATCAAAAAACAAGTTCTTAGATGATGTTGATGTCGTAAAAACATATTCTTACAGAGACGGGCGCATGTCTGGAAGTGTGCAGGTTAGCCTTACACAACGAAGGCCGATAGTGAGAGTGAAAACGAGAGCGGGAGATTATTTTATGGATAAAAATGGTCTGAGACTCGATAAGCCCCAGTTTTTTACAACAGATGTTCTGTTGGCGACTGGAAATATTGACGAGCGCTTTGCTAAAGAAAGTATTGTGCCACTTGTTAATACAATAGGAAGAAGTGAGTTCTGGTCTTCCCAGGTTTGCCAGATTTATGTAGATGATAACAAAGAAATAGGTTTAGCTATGCTTTACGGTAGACAGCTGATTGTGCTGGGAGATACAAGCGGTCTAGACGAGAAATTTGACAAACTGTGGGCGTTCTACAATGACTCAGTTGCTGTCTCCAATATGGGGCAGTATAGAATGATAAACTTGAAGTATAAAGGACAGATTGTTTGTTCGAAATAAGAATAATAAAGAATAATTTATGAATAAGCATTATACAGCAGCAGTAGATATAGGCTCTTCGAGAATAAGAGTGGCAGTTGCTAAAATAGATGAACTTAACGCTGTTAAGCTCTTAGGGTATGCCGAAGAAGGTGTCGAAGGAGTGATTAATAGTGAAGTTCTGCATCTAAGAGATGTAGGCGATTCTATCCAACGTGCAGTATGTCGAATTGAAGAGAAAATTGGAGGCTCTATTTCCAGTGCATTCGTTAATGTCGGGGGGCGAAAATTCATTACTAAATGCTTTAAGTTTGATAAGTTGGTTGGCGAGAGCGGAGTTATTTCGGAGTCCGACGTCAAGTATCTAGATAATGAAGTGCGTAATGTGAAAATATCTTCCGAGTATTCTATATACGATGTATGTTCAGTTAAGTATATTGTAGATGGCGAGAAGATAGTGAAGGACCCGATACAGATGGCTGGCCGAAAACTCGAAGCAGAATATACTGTAATTATAGGTCCAAAAGATTATAGCAGAAACATACAGCATGTTTTTAAAGAACTGAATATAGAAATATTAAAGCTGTCGGTAGACACTGTTGCAACGTCGAAGGTTTATATATCGGCCGATGATATGGAAGCAGGGGCAATACTCTTGGACATGGGAAAGGGAACTACAAAATGTACCGTTTATGTAGATGGCAGAATAAAACTAATGTATTCTGTGCCTTTTGGAGGAGATGCCGTTACACAGGACATACAGCGAGGGCTTAATATCTCCTATCGCAATGCAGAGAAACTTAAAATTGAGAATGCTTGTTCAAAAATAGATACTACGGAAGAAGATAAATTTATAACAATTTCTCAAGGAGGAGGTTGGAACCCAAAAGAAATATCGAGCAAGAACTTGTCTAATATAGTAGAAGCCAGAGTGGAGGAAATTTTGGAGTTTTTAAATAGTAGATTTCTAGAGCTCGGGGTTCACGAAAATATAGGTTCTGGCATTATTGTAGTTGGGGGAGGGGCAAGACTAAAAGGGGTGCTCGAGCTTATTGCATACAACCTCGGGCTTCAGGTCAAGTTCGGAGTTCCAGCCTTCAAAATTGAAAAAAGAGCTGTAAATGTATTGAACCACCCACAAAGTGCATCCCTGTCGGGACTAATAGCTCTAAAATTAGGCATTATTGGTGATGTAGGAGATGCTGACATAAATTCAGACGACGATGTAAGGGCAACACAAGGTGGTGTTAAGGGTCTTTTGAAGAATATTTGGGATAAAATTATAGAATAAAACGGCATATAAATATTCACCGAAAAGATTTAAAAAGATGACAGATAATAATGCAATAGACAGTTTAATAGATTTTGAAGTTCCGACAGTTTCAGGCGATAACATTATTACAGTTATTGGTATAGGAGGTGCTGGTAATAATACGGTTAACAACCTTTACAGAAGAGGAGTGAAAGGAATTAGTTTTGTAAATTGCAATACCGATGCTCAGGTGCTGTCTGTAAGTCCAGTCCCTGTAAAAATCCTACTAGGCGAAAAACTTACGCATGGAAAGGGGGCTGGAGACAATGTTGCGATTGGTGAGAAAGCCGCCGAAGAGAGTGAGTCCGAGATTAGAGCAGTCCTGTCAGATGGAACTAAAATGGTATTTCTAACTGCAGGAATGGGAGGTGGAACAGGAACCAGTGCCAGTAGAGTAATCGCAAGAATTGCGAGGGAAATGGGAATACTAACTGTTGCTGTTGTGTCATTTCCAGCTCATCTTGAAGGGCGAAAAAGATTTGCCCAAGCCTACGACGGTTTGTTGCAACTACAAGAGTGCGTAGACTCTCTTTTGGTGCTCAAGAACGATAAACTCTACACGATTTTTAGTGACTTGCCTGCTTCTCAGGCTTTTAAAAAAGCAGACGATATCATTGCAATGGCAGTGAAAGGAACGGCGGAAATAGTTTCCTTGCATGGAGGAATAAACATAGACTTTGCTGATGTTAATACCGTACTTCGAAATAGTCGTGTTTTTGTAATGGGCTCGGGATATAGCGAGGGAGAGGCGCGAGTTGCGAAGGCCGTGAAAGAAGCATTAGAGTCGCCTTTGCTTGCCGACAATACAATACACGGAGCCGAGTATATACTGGTAAATATGATGTATGGCAATTCGGAATTTAGAATTTCAGAAATAGGATCTATAATGAAATCGCTCCAAAATATGTCTTCTAATAATGCCGAGATTATACATGGAACAATGCATGACGATTCGTTGGGGGACAAGATTGGGGTAACTATTGTTGCTTCAGGATTTGCAAATCGGGTTAAGGTGCTGGATGAATTTGACAAAAATAAGGCGGTAGAAACCGACAGTAAAGCTGCATCCTCTAAGAGTTATAGCACGACCGTTAAGAGCGAATATAATAAAGAGTTGGTAGATGTTTATAATGATCAAATTGTGGAACAGGATGAAGCTGATAAATTCACAGAACCTATTGCTGTAGTGGAAGATAAGCAAGTGATTTCTGAGCCTCAAATGAGTGTGAACGAGTTTCTTGACAAAAATACCACTATTAGTTTGGAAGATATTTTTAATGAGGAGAAAGAGCGAGCTGATTTTGAGGATGCTGTCAGGAATGAAGAACGACTCAATAAATTGAATGAAGAAAAGCTTTTGCAACAGGAAATTTATGCTGAAAAACTAAAAAAAGAACGTAAGGAGAGAGAACAAAAACGCGAGGAAGAAGAGCAGTTAAAAGAGAAACAGAGGCACTTGAATGAGGTGCAATGTAAAAAAAAGGAAGAATATAGAAAGAAGCAAGCTGAAGAAAAGAGAACTGCAAAACAGAAACGAACCGAGGAACGAAAAAGAAACTTTAGGGAAAAAGAAGAGAACGGAATAGAAGCCGGATTTGCCAAGATGACAAATATTTCGTCGTTCTTTAATGATGAAAATGATGAATAAACGAGGTGCTTAGTATCTTGAAAACTTTTAGTTATGATAGAATTTGAAATGCCTAAAAATGAAGGCTCAATAATAAAGGTTATAGGGGTTGGTGGAGCAGGCGGCAATGCAGTAAAGCACATGCTAGCCAATGGAGTGAATAATGTGGATTTTATTATCTGTAATACAGATTATCAAGACCTTGTGAATAGTCCTATTGAAAGAAAAATACAGTTAGGTCCCAAACTCACCGAAGGTCTAGGGGCAGGCAGTAAACCAGATATAGGAAGACAAGCAGCCCTCGAAACAACAGCAGAGATAGAAGAAGCGGTCAAAAACGCAGAGATGGTTTTTGTTACAGCAGGAATGGGAGGAGGAACAGGTACAGGCGCAGCCCCCATCGTGGCAAAAGTTTGTAAAGACTTGGGAATTCTTACTGTTGGAATAGTTACGATACCGTTTAAAAATGAGGGCCTTAGACGATTGAGACATGCGTGCAGAGGTCTTGAAGAACTAGTCCCTAATGTAGACTCTCTTCTGATTGTAAATAATGAGAGAATTATCGATATTTTTGGAGATCTCACAATCTCAGAATCATTCGCCAAAGCTGATGATGTTCTGACTACTGCTGCCAAAGGTATAGCTGAGATTATTAATGCGACAGGATATATAAATGTGCTATTATCCAATGTTGAATCTATTATGCGTAACAGTGGGTTGGCACTTATGGGGTCGGGCCGAGCAAGTGGAGTTAACCGCGCTATCGAAGCTCTAGAAAACGCTCTACACTCTCCATTATTAAACAATAATAACGTATTTGGAGCAAAGAATGTACTTATTAGTATATATTCTAGCACTGACCACGAAATAACTCCTGGGGAGATAAATACAATTTATGAAACAATGCAAAACTTCTCAGGGAATAATGCGGATGTAATACCAGGAAGCGCAATAGATGATACCTTAGGGGAAGAGGTGTCCGTCACGGTTATAGCGACAGGTTTCGATAAATTAGGTCTTGAGCAATATCTGAATAACGATTATGAAGGTTATGATTTATTGCAAATGCAAGAAAAGATATATAAACCCTCAACAGCTACCTACTCTTCTAGTCCAATAACCCCCATGGAAGATAAATATAAAAAAAGCCACGCAACCAGTGAAAAAGAAGTTCAACTGAGCGAAGATGCCGAAATCTATACTCCAGATTTAGACGTATATGCAGACTTCTATTCTATGGAGAAAGAAGTCATCGCTGAATTGGGGAAAGTGCCAGCATATCTGAGACGCGGTAGAAAAAACATGAAAAGAAGAGACAGTAATGCTCACAATGTGCTGTCGGACAAAGGTGTTGTGCAAGATAATAACGAAAAACAAGCAATTATTACTCAAAATAGATATTTAAATAGAAACGAGGATTGAAGATAGCGGGAATGTCCACTAAACTCTGTCTACTTATTTTTCTAATAATCTTCAAATATACATTTTTTTTTGAAAATCAATTTCTAAAAGCCGAATTAGAAAGTTTTTTGGATAGGACAAGGGCAACCTGTGTTGCGCCTGCGGCAGGTCGTTTATATACCCTTGACCAATCCCAAAAACGACTTTCCTTTGCTTTTAGCAATTGGTTTTCATAATTCTAAGTTAAATCGCCCCTCAAACTTTATGCTTAATTGCTGAGCCACAAGTCCCCAATTTTGAATAGGTTTAATCCATTTTTTAGAGATATTCTCAACAGTTAAATAAATGAGCTTGAGCAGCGACATGTCGCTCGAAAATGCGCCTTTGGTTTTTGTAACTTTACGCACCTGGCGATGAAAGCCCTCAACAGCATTTGTGGTGTATATAATTCGTCTAATATGCTCATCATAGCCAAAATAGTGACTCAATTCTTCCCAATTATTATGCCACGAGCGGATGACAAGGGGGTACTTCTTTCCCCATGCTTCCTCTAGTTTGAGAAGTTCCATTTCTGCCTGATTTTTGTTGGGTGATTGATACACCAGTTTCAAATCTTTCATAAATACTTTTTGGTCTTTTGAAGCCACGTATTTTAACGAATTGCGTATTTGATGAATGATGCATTTCTGTATTTCCGCTTCAGGGAAAACGCTTAAAATTGCTTCGGAAAAACCCTTCAGATTGTCGGTACAAGCTATGAGTATATCTTTCACGCCGCGACTTTTTAAATCAGTTAATACTGAAAGCCAGAAGTTTGCTCCTTCGCTTTCCGATATATACATCCCAATCAGTTCCTTTTGTCCTTTCTTATTTAAGGACAAAATATTGTAGACTGCTCGCGATACAACCCTACCTCCATCCCTAACCTTATA
>JBKECH010000082.1:0-3755 GCA_047974415.1 Bacteroidales bacterium
CACCAGACCGAAGTCCGTGCTGCCCCTCGACTTGCATGTGTTAGGCCTCCCGCTAGCGTTCATCCTGAGCCAGGATCAAACTCTTCGTTGTTTAAAAAAATTAAAAATTGTCTTGCTTTTGTCTATACTTCAAAATATATACTCCCGCTATACAACTCTTGCGTAATTAACCTTCTACCTTTTCAATATTTTCAATGAACTTTATTCTATCTATTCCCGCTCCCCTCCTGCTAAAAACCTCTCAGCTTTTTCAAGAGCGAAACGGACTGCAAAGATAGGGACTATTTTCTTTTCGCCAAACTTTTTTTGACTTTTTTTTGATTTTTTTTTGTTTCCTGCGGAAGCTGCTCACTTCCTCTACCAAACTCAAAAACCACTGCCCTACTCCTGCCTTTTCTTGATAAGAACTTACGCCTTTGTTTCCAAAAGCGAGTGCAAAAGTAATGCTTTGTTTTTACCCCGCAAATGTTTTGAGAAGTTTTTTTGATTTTTTTTGAGAAGGAGGGGAATTGAGGGGAGAGAGATACCTTGATATATAGAGGGGGTGAAGTGAAAAGCCGACCTATATCTTTGTTTTGAAAGGATGGGGCAGATTTTGGTGTAAATTAGCCTGCATTCCAAATAAGCAGATTATTCTCTATGCTCCACTTGTTTTACTGCCATTTCTATCTTGTCGGCAAATTTATTTGCGTCATAATAATCCATACAACCCGCGTAGTTTGCACCATAAAAATAAGAAGCGCTTTTATCTAGTATTAAAATTTAGTTGCAGTAGTAGTAATTATACAAATTATCTAAAAACTCCGTCATAATAATACCATACTACTTACGAAGCCTCTCTCTAACTACAGTGATTAAGAAATAAACCCCAGGAACAAACAGGGCTAGTGCCGCAATTAAATAGCTATCGAACACCAGATACAAGGCAACAAACAGGATGAGCGAAATGGCAAACAAATATAGATAACTCGACTTCATTGGGATACTCTTTTTCCTTCCAATAAGGCTTCCAATTAGAGCCAGAGTAAGAAATATTGCCAAGGATATTCCCGACTTAATCAAATCGCCTCTAGCAGAATAATAGCCATAGACCACCAATGCAGCCGCAATAAGATACGGGATGGTGTATATTTTAATAATTGCTTTTACTTGCATTTTGTTTCGTCTTAAAATTTCTTCTATTTCTTAACATTATCACACTTTCTCATATTCTGCATCACTTTTGTACTCAAAGCTACCTTTTCCGTATTCTTTGAAAAGTTTAGCTTGTAAGCTTCTCTTTAGAAATAACTTCTAGCAGAGAATACCTAACATGATACGGATTGGCTTGTGTGTATTTCTTCACTCTAATCGTGCATTTGTAGCCTGGCTCATGGTTGAAACCCTCCACTTCGATGATGGCTATTGGGGTCTCCACCCCTGCCACTCGAACTGATAGCGCATCATAAATACGATTTTCGATATCGCTTCGATATCTTGGAAGAAACTTGACGGTTTCCGAAGCAACTATAAGCGTAAGCTCCTCTTCGCTGTCCGACTTCACCATTTTTTCTTTTGAAAGCAACTCTTTGATTCTGTATTTAATGTTCGATACATCTTGCGGAGGATTGCTCATCCAGATTTTCTTCGCTTTAAACATGTATCGATACCCTCTATTGTATTCAAATTCTAGTCCTTCAATTAATATATCCATTAGAAGCTCCTGAGATTGTTTGTCGCTATCTGAAAAACGTAATGGTTCTGTTAGGTAGTCGCTAAGCAGCGGTGCCCCAAAACCTGTTTCTTCATAAATAGTGAGTGTAACGTCTTTTTCTTTATCGCTATCATTCTCACTACAAGCGCATATTGTACTCCCCCAAATAATGAGGTAAGTTATTGTTGAAAATACTCGTGCCATATGCTGTTTTTTTTGGACTCTATACCGTTTCTAGTGGGTAGAACTTTAGGAAGCAGTCTGTAATCGACTTGTATTAATACGGGTCGGACTTTCATTCCTTATGTAATACCTCTCCTATACCCTAGACATAAACACCTAGGATGCTGCATAGTAGCAAGCAAAACCTACCACTATTTATTCAAAGCATTATCTGTTGGACTTTCTGTTGGACTTCGTATTATCTCTGTTGCCGAGTTAGCATATAACCAATAACACCACCTACAGAACCACCTAATGAAACAAAAACTGAATGCTTTACGTGTAAAAATTCTAATAAAACGAAATTCATTAGGAATGACAAAGTAAAAATTACTACAAGACTCAATAAGTCTCTTTTTTATTTACCATGCCTGCAAAATTATATCGTTTACAGATCCTGCCACTCCTCCAACAACTCCTGCCCAAGCCTTCCATCCTACAGGACCTAAACCTAACAGATAGGTAACACCCCCAGTAGAAGCTGCTCCAACGGCACCTGCTACGTCAGCTTTTCCTAGCACTTTCCAAGAAAAAACTCCATTAGATTTAAGTCTGGCAACTGCTGGTGGAGTTGCTGTATTATCTCCTAATAGCTCTGACCATTTATCTAAATTTTCGTTCCAGTATTCTAAGGTGCATTTTGCAACTGAAGCAGCAGATAAAACTACAGCACACTCTTCTTCTGTAAGATTACTAACAGCCCTTTTTTCCAAAGAAACAATGCGTCTTTTTAAAGATTTTAGATTATGGTCGTTATCTGACATTATCTTATTCAACTCATCCAATAAACCAATCTGCAAATCAGAAAGCATCATTTCATTGTCATACAGGTTAGCCTTTGCATTTTTCAATCTTGCACCATTTTTTAAAGTCTTATCAAATACTTTCGAAATTTGCAAATTAGCAGTAGATAGATTTTCATTACTCATCTCAAAAGTCTTTTTCACAAAATCCTCCGTGGCTTTTTGAGCATTTTTGAATACTTCATTATCTTGAGATTTATTTTTTAACATAGGTTTTGACAGCTTGGTTTTTTTTCAATTCATCAAAAACATAATCTAATCCATTATTATGCTCAGTGCCTATTTCTTGATAAATTTCATAATTAGGAATATCTATGTTTTTTTCTTCCTCACAACCCACAAAGGTAAAAGCTATGATTAAAACCAACACACTAAATAATCTTATTCTAAGTGTGTGTGTGTGTGTGTGTGTGTGTGCTGCTGCACTTCTTTTGAAATTTGTTTTCATTTTTCGTTCGTTTTAATAATTGTTTTTAATAGTCATCAACTTCTTATTAAAAAAAACGATGGTTCAGCCTGTGTTACCCCCTTTCTTTTTGCTGGTGGTTTTATCTTCTTTATTTAAAAAAGCTAATTGATTGGTCAAATATACTACAATAATTTAAGAAAATTACTTTTTATGAATAAATTTTTCAAAATAAATGTTTCGTAAAAATATTGTAGTCCCAGATGAAAAGTTCCTCAGATTGAAATCTGGAGAGAGAGGAGGGGCTATATATAATGTATACCAACGGAACAGTTTTCACCGTTTTCTAGCTGGTTTTTCTCAAAATATTTTTCAAATGATTGATTTGCAAGCTTTAAAAATTGCTATTAATACGCAGCACAAGCAAATATTGTATTTATTTTGTAACATTCCACACTTAATATTTCGCTCGGTGGACTGGTTTCAATTCAAACCAATGAAAATATTTCGCTCGGTGGACTGGTTTTGATTCAAACCAATGAAAATTTCTCGGGTATTGGAGTGGTTTCAATTCAAACCGAAGCAAAGTGCGAAGTGCGTCTATCCTTAACTAAACGACCTAAGTACATGA
>JBKECH010000147.1:0-9499 GCA_047974415.1 Bacteroidales bacterium
CAAAAGCCGAAGCCGCCAAGGCTGCACTCCAAGGGCTAAACTCCGATGTGAAAATTATCGCCTATCCCTTTTTTATTGATGAAACTTGTGCTGCCGACATCATTGCCGACTATGATATGGTGGTGGGAGCCACCGATAATTTCAAGTCGAGACTATGCATCGATGCCGAAACCAAGAAACACAAAAAAGCTTTTGTGCATGCCTCCATTTGTGAATTTGAAGGGCAGCTAGGCGTGTTCAACTATCGGGGGGCAAAATCCTATCAAGATTTGTTTGGCAATACTTCCGACGAGCAAACTCATTCGCTAGGCGTGCTTGGCATTTTACCCGGCATCGTTGGTAGTATGCAAGCCCTTGAAGTCATTAAGATTATTCTTGATAGGGGCGATGTTACACTAAACACCCTTACGATTTACGACGCCTTTAGGAATTCTTCGGAGATCATTTTTTACGACTAGACCAAGGAGAAAAAAAGAAACGGATAATGAGCAACAGGGAAAACCTGAAGCTCATTAATTATGTTTTTGCAAATTTTCGCAAATAGAAATCCCCACTTTATTGGCTGAAGATAAAAAAGAGTCCCCATCTTCCCCAATATGCGCCGTAGTTTAGCCTCTCGCTCTTGCTCCTTTTCGGGGTGAATCTGCTTGTACTCATGACATAAAGCCTTGCAAGCTCGCAGCTCCTCCATCAACGACTAGCAGGTTATCCTAGTCTAAGTGGTATCGAAATTAAGGAAGCGCCACGTGCCGAACGGCATGCGTGGTGGTGTGAGAGTACGGAATGGGAATTAATCCCATTCCGTACTACTCGATTGCTTCGCCAAAATGGCGATTGAAGAAAAGTTCTCTTTTTGCGCTTCGCCAAAATGGCGATTGAAGAAAAGTTCTCTTTTTGTGCTTCGCCAAAATGGCGATTGAAGAAAAGTTCTCTTTTTGCACTTCGCCAAAATGGCGATTGAAGAAAAGTTCTCTTTTTGCGCTTCGCCAAAATGGCGATCGAAGAAAAGCTCTCTTTTTGCGCTTCGCCAAAATGGCGATTGAAGAAAAGCTCTCTTTTTGCACATCGCCAAAATGGCGATGTTTAATAATGTTAAAACAGACCTTATGTTTGTCCTAAGATGAATTTAGCACCTTTGGGCAGTGCCGTTTATTTGGGTTATCTTTGCACATGGTTTTTTAATACAAATATGCTAGACCACTCCGCAAATACCGAAACTGTGCCGATTAGGAAAACAATCTATTTCGTTTCTGACGTACACCTTGGCGTGCCATCCAAAAAACATAGTGCCAAAGAGCGCGAGGCTATTTTTCTGAATTGGCTTGAGAGTATAAAAGAAACAGCGCACTCGCTTTACATCCTGGGCGACCTTCTCGATTTTTGGTTTGAGTACAAAAGGGTTGTGCCAAAGGGCTTTGTCAGAACTTTTGCAAAACTGGCAGAGCTTGCCGAGAGTGGCATAGAAATCAACTTCTTCAGTGGCAACCACGACATGTGGCTAAGAGATTACTTTCAGAAAGAGCTAGGAATAAATGTTTATCACGGATTGAAAACGGTCAATATTATGGGTAAAATATTCTTTCTTGGACATGGCGACGAGCTCGACTTTAACGACACAGGCTATTTATTGTTAAGAAAAGTGTTATTTACCAGCCGAATAGCTCGATTTCTGTTTAGGTGGCTACATCCAGATTTAGGAATGTATCTGGGGCATGCATGGTCGAACAGAAAACCCTCGGGCTTCAAGCCCATTTGGGAGTTTAGGGGCGTGAAAAAAGAAGGTATATATATATCAGCAGAAAAAGAACTTGCCAAGATGCATATTGATTACTTTATATTTGGACATCGCCACGTGAAACTGCAACAAACGATGAGCAACAATTGTAGTCAGTTTATTATTCTTGGCGAGTGGGTGCAAACATTTTGTTATGGTGAATTTGATGGATTTACATTTAATTTGAATAGCTTTGCAGAATAATTTGCAATGACAATGAGTCGTTAAAACATTGATTACGCATAAAATGAAAAAAAGATACCTTAAAATTGTAGCCACGGGCTCATACTTACCAGAAAAGATTGTTAAAAATAGCGATTTCCTTGATTTTAAGTTTATTGACCCAAAGACAAATATGCCTTTCGACAAATCTAACGAGGAGATAATTTCAAAATTTAAAGATATTACCAACATCGAGGAAAGACGCTGGGTGAATGATAATCAGACATGCTCGGATATTGCAGCTATTGCGGCTCGGGATGCGCTGGACTCGGGTGGTATTAATGGCGAAGATCTTGATTTTATTATTGTAGCGCACAACTTTGGAGATATTAAAGCAGGAACTCTGCAAACCGACACTCTGCCGTCGATATCAAATAAGGTAAAGGCGATTTTGGGAATTAAACGGTCGGAATGTATTTGCCACGACATCATTGCGGGATGTCCGGGTTGGACTCAAGCAATGATTACTGCCAATGCTTATATTAAATCTGGAGACTATAATCTGGGGCTGATAATTGGTGCCGACACTCTTTCGCGCATCATAGATGAGAGTAGTAGGGATGCTATGATCTTTGCTGACGGAGCAGGAGCAACCATTGTCAAGGCTGTGGAAAGCGAGACTCCAACAGGGCTGATTTCATCCCATTCTCAGAGCGACTCTATCCCTTATGCAAATATTCTTACTTTTGATGCTCCCATAGACAAAAGTCAGTGGAACGGCAAGGATCAGTTTATATACATGGAAGGCAGGAAGGTCTATGTATACGCCCTTAGCAAGGTGCCGAGCGTTGTGAAGACAAGTATCGAGAAAGCCGGCATAGATCTTTCGGATATTAAAAAGGTACTTATCCATCAGGCAAACGAAAAGATGGACGAAGCTATTTTGGAAAGAATCTTTAAGCTGTACGGAAAGGATACTTATGACAAGGACGTAATGCCAATGACCATAAACAAATTTGGTAACTCTTCGGTAGCAACTGTTCCCACGATGCTCGACCTGATTGTAAAGGAAAATCTGGACAAGCATGTTATAAGCAAAGACGACTATGTGATATTTGCTTCTGTTGGTGCAGGAATGAATATAAATTCTATTGTTTATCGTATCTAGTCCAACAACAATTCAATGCTGACGGGGCAATGGTCGGAGCCCATAACATCATCTAAAATAGATGCAGCCTTGACTTTGGGCATGAATGTTTCGGAAACCAGAAAATAGTCTATTCTCCAACCGATATTTTTAGGTCTTGCTCCAGCTCTGTAGCTCCACCACGAATATTTATCGAGAGTGTCGGGGTGTAGGTGTCTGAAGGTATCGGCAAATCCCCCTTTCGTAAATCTGTGCATACCATCTATTTCTTCTTGCATGAAGCCTGCTGATTTGTTGTAATTAGCTTTTGGTCGAGCAAGGTCTATTTCTTTGTGTGCGACATTGAAATCGCCGCATACCACTACTGGCTTGTTTTTCTCTAAGGCTTTGAGATACTCATAAAATTTCATGTCCCACTCTGTCCTATACGACAGACGAGCGAGTTCGCTTCCTGAGTTCGGCACATATACGCAGACAAGAAAGAAATTGTCATATTCTGCGCACAGTACTCGCCCCTCCTGGTCGTGTTCTTCAATGCCGATATCGGGATTCACATTTAAAGGTTTATGCTTAGAAATAATCGCCGTGCCTGAATATCCTTTTTTCACTGCCGAATTAGAATAGATATAGTATCCTTCGATGTTCTTTAGGGTTTCAGCCACTTGTTCGTCCTGTGCCTTTGTTTCTTGCAGGCAAAGAATGTCTGTATCCATTTTGGCAAAATCTGCAAAGAAGTTCTTCTGAGCAATGGCTCTTATACCGTTTACGTTCCAAGATGTTATTTTCATGTGTTTAAAATTGTGCAATAAGTTATAAGCTGTAAGCTATAAGCTATAGGCTTTGGGCTACTGCGAGGCTCGTTTCATGTGTTTAAAATTTAGATGTGTCTATACAGTGGTTTATTACGCTTGGTGTATAGTCTTGGCACCTCTAGTCGGCAACAAAAATAGTAAAATTAATGAAATTCGTAAAAAAATAGAACGTAGTGATTGGTAGTTTGGCAGTTTTCTTACCTTTGTTACAATAAAATCAAAATATACAATATCTATGTACGATCTTGCACATAAGCCCTTAGTTGCACTGTCTGAGTCTGGAGAGTTTTCATTTATTCCTAAAATGATGAACCGACACGGTCTGATAAGTGGTGCAACGGGCACAGGGAAAACGGTTACCCTACAAACGATTGCCGAGACTTTTAGCCAAATGGGAGTCCCTGTTTTTGCTGCCGATATCAAAGGCGATTTATCTGGCATAGGCAAGGCAGGAGGCAATAAGGATAGTGTGAGCAAGCGTGTTGACACCTACCGCTTGGAAGAGAAAGGGTTTAGTTATCAGGGTTTTCCTGTGCAATTTTGGGATGTGTTCGGCGAGCAGGGGCATCCCTTAAGGTGCACTGTGTCGGAAATGGGACCTATGCTGTTGGAGCGTTTGCTCAATCTTAATGACACCCAAGGGGCTGTGTTGTCTCTGGTTTTTAAGATTGCCGACGAGAATAATCTGTTGCTAATAGATTTAAAAGACCTTCAGAAGATGCTGGAGTATGTGGGCAATAATCGCAAGGAATTTATTACAAAACACGGCAATATATCAGCAGCAAGCATTGGTGCTATTCAGCGAAACTTAATGCGTTTGGACAGCGAGGGTGCAGAACTGTTTTTTGGCGAGCCCGAATTAGATATCAACGACTTACTTCAAACTGACCAAGGCAAGGGTATAATAAACATTATTGCTGCTGACAAGTTAATGATGTCTCCACGAGTGTATACCTCCTTATTGTTGTGGCTATTGTCGAATTTCTACGAGACCTTGCCAGAAGTTGGCGATTTAGATAAACCGAAGTTGGTGTTTTTCTTCGACGAGGCTCATCTGCTTTTTAATGATATGCCAAAGATGTTGCTAGAAAAGGTAGAGCAGATTGTTCGCCTAATTCGTTCTAAAGGAGTAGGTGTGTATTTTATCACACAAAATCCTTCGGATATTCCCGATACAATACTAGGGCAATTAGGGAACAGGGTGCAACATGCGCTGAGGGCTTATACTCCCAAAGATCAGAAGGCAGTTAGAGTTGCAGCCCAGACTTTTCGTACAAATCCGAAATATGATACAGAGCAAGTAATTACTGAACTGGGGACTGGCGAGGGTCTGATTTCGTTCTTGGACGAGAAGGGCGCGCCGTCGGTGGTTGAAAGAGCATATATACTTCCGCCACAAAGCCAAATAGGTCCTATCGCTCCAGAGGAACGTTCGCAGATTATTCGTCGCTCGTTGGTATATGGAATTTATGAAAAGGTAGAGGATCGAGTTTCTGCCTACGAAATGCTTAACGAGAGGCAAAATAAAGCTAGGGAAGAAGAGGCTCGAATGGAGCAAGAGAGAGAGGCTCAGAAGGCATTGATCGAAAAAGAGAAGGCAGAACGAGCGCAACAACGACAAGGACGGTCTGCGGGGGAAGACGTTTTTCAAGATATACTATCGCAAATTGGTAAGAGTGCGAGTCGTCAAATATCCAGTCAGCTAGGAAGAAGTATAAGTAGGTCGCTTCTTGGTACATTCTTTGGGAAAAGATAGAGTTATATGTCACAGTTATTTCATTCAAAAATATGGCTCTATATCGAATAGAGTGGGTGAGATTTGGAAACTAAAAAATCATTAGGCCTACCAAGCCAAAACTTTTCGAAGAAAACACTTGATACACCCTCTATCAAGCCAAAACTTTTCGAAGAAAGCGCTTGATACACCTTCTACCAAGATAAAACTTTTTAAAGAAACGTTACGCCAAAATGCTCTTTTGTGTTGCAATTCGAATACTTTTTCTATTTTCCATTAAAGTCTACCCACCACATTCGACATAGAGCCAAAAATATAAAATTATGATTATAGGAGTCCCAAAAGAGATTAAATCCAGCGAGTATAGAGTCGCTTTAATACCATCTGGAGTTTCGGAACTAGTGAATAATGGACATACAGTGTATGTGCAGACAAGTGCAGGAAGAGAGAGTGGATTTATGGATGAGGAGTACATTAGCGCAGGGGCGAAAATCCTTTCGTCCATCGAGGATGTTTATGCTATTGCTGAAATGATTATTAAAGTAAAAGAGCCGATTGAATCTGAATATAAATTGATTAAGGAAGGTCAGCTCTTGTATACTTATTTTCATTTTGCCTCGAGTAAGGAACTTACTTATGCAATGATAGAGCAAAAAGCTGTATGTCTAGCTTATGAGACTGTGGAGTTTGAAGACGGAAGTCTTCCACTTCTTGTGCCAATGTCCGAGGTGGCCGGAAGAATGTCTATACAGGAAGGTGCAAAATACTTGGAAAAGACCTACGGGGGCAAAGGTATGTTGATGGGAGGAGTTCCTGGAGTACTTCCGGCAAAAGTGTTGATACTGGGGGGAGGCATAGTTGGCACAGAGGCGGCCAAGATGGCTGCTGGAATGGGTGCAGATGTTACGATAATGGATATCAACCTAAAGCGCTTGAAATATCTTGACGACATAATGCCTAAGAATGTAAAGACAATGATGTCGCACGGCTACAATATCCAAAAAATGATAGAGATGCAGGATCTAGTTGTCGGAGCGGTATTGATTCCTGGGGCAAAAGCGCCAAAGCTCATTACAAAAGAGATGCTGAAGACTATGCAAAAGGGGACTGTGCTTGTGGATGTTGCAGTTGACCAAGGCGGATGTTTTGAAACTACAAAGCCTACAACTCACCAAGACCCAGTTTATGAAATTGACGGTATAATACATTATTCTGTTGCAAATATGCCAGGAGCTGTTCCTCGAACATCAACAATAGCCCTAACCAATGCAACACTCCCCTATGCCATAAAGCTGGCAAACAAAGGGTGGCAACAGGCTTGCAAGGAATCTGGAGCCTTGAAGCTTGGTCTTAATGTGGTGAAAGGAAAGATTGTTTACAAAGAAGTAGCAGAGGCTTTTGGATTGACGCACACAGAGGTGGAGGCGGTGCTATGACATCATAAATGCAGATAGTGGTCGGTATGGGGGAATAACTCTCCTTATGCCGACCACTGGATTTGCTAACTAGTGTCTGTCCATAATGTCGGGAGTCTGAACTATAGAGTTAAATATCAAGGCCTGCGAGGGTTTGTGAATTGAGAGTAGAGGTGCCAACTTGGGCGCCTCTATTTGTGAATGATTAATTCGCAAATAGAACATAAGGCAGGTATTGGACTTTATATATGAGCTCTAATTAGGACTTGTCAGACTGTCATAATATCTTGGTGTTTATTAACAACCATCTCGTCGATGTTCTTCACCATCTGGTCGGTAATTTTTTGCACCTCTGCTTCAGCATCTTTTTCTATGTCCTCCGACAGTCCGTTTTTTATCATGGCTTTCAAGGTAGCATTTGCATCTTTGCGAGCATTGCGGATGCCAACTTTTGCGTTTTCACCTTCCACGTTTGCTTGTTTCACTAGGTCCTTGCGACGTTCCTCTGTCAGGGGAGGTACTGCAACTCTTACAACCTCGCCGTTGTTGCCAGGGTTAAATCCCAAATTAGCTTCCATTATTGCTCTTTCAATGTCAGGGATAAGTTGCTTTTCCCATGGCTGTATAGCAATGGTGCGAGGGTCGGGAGTAGATACACTAGCTACCTGACTCAGAGGGGTTGGTACCCCATAATATTCTACCATTACTCCATCAACCATATTTGTCGATGCCTTCCCTGCACGTATGTGCGTCAGCTCCTGAGCAAGGTACTCAGTTGTAGCTTCCATTTTCTGTTTGCAATCAGCAATTACCAATTTTACTTCTTCTAGAATCATTATATTTTGTTTTATTGTCTAACTATTAATTAGTGGATTGTAGTTAGGTTCTGTTTTCAATGTTTACTTTTTTATGTGATAATATTACCTTTTTGTCGGGGTTGTTATCATTTACTATTTATCTGTCTAATATCTTGTTTTTACGTAACCTCTTTCACTTAAGAACTTAAGACTGTTCATGGCGCTAACAAGAGGTTCGAAATTGTATTGTTCAATTTCTATGATGAGTCCTTTCAGTCCTGCTTTCTCAGCCATTTTTATGGGCTCTTTTATGGTTGACTCTTCACTCGCAGTTAACTCTTTTTCGTTTTTCACATGATAATAATTGAATCTCCCTGCGTACTTGCTAACGTAGTCAGTAGCCACTTTGCCTCCTTTTTTTATCCAATATAGATCTAACTCGAAGAATACTTTTTCGGGCTTGGTGTTTTCGAGCATGTAGTCGTACATAACAGTGCCTTCTACCTCGTTAAATTCTTTGTCATGATTGTGATATCCAAAACTGATGCCTGCATCCTTGCACAATTCGCCTATCTTATTGTAATAATCACAATAAGCTTTTAGTCCTTCTAAACTTTGGTATGCCCAAGCCCCTTGCGAAGCTTTGACGATGTATTCGCATCCTACTCTCTTATGCGCATCAATTGCAATCTTCCACTCCTCAATAGCTTTTTCTAGGGAGCCTTCTTCCTTAGAAATGTTAGGCCCATAATGCGAGCCTAGAACTTTAATGCCGTTGTCCTCGCAGAGTTTCTTAAAGTCTTCGGGCTCCATTCCGTAAAATTTCCCATTGCTGTAGCCTGCCATTTCGACAAATTTATATCCTATTTTTCCGAGGGTTTCGATTGTCAATTTTGTGTTCTTTTGCATGTCGTCTCTAACCGACCACAGCTGTAAACCGATGAATTTATTATCTGGATTTACATTTTTAAATTCTGTAGGTGCATTCGTTGCAATTCTGGGTGTTTCAGAATTATCGTTTTCACTACCTGGCTTCTTGCCATTACAAGCTACAGATATACAAACCAAAAGCACTGTAACTAAAAGACTGGATACATTTTTCATTTTATTTTTTTTAATTTATACTCCAATGCATATCCTTACAAAAATAAAAATAAATGTTTGGAATTGCAATTTATTGCCTAATAAAAAGGATTTTAGCACTTAACACTCATGTTGTTTTTTGGGAGATATAAATAAAACAATTACCTTGCAACTTAAAAGCAACAATATAAAGCGCCATGGATGAACACAGAAAGCTGGAAAACATGCTCGAAATGCTCCTATGGCTATCTAACGGATATGGCAAAACAAAAGCCGAGATAGCCGAACGATATCACTTGGGCGAAAGAACGGTTGAACGCTACATTAAGAGCTTTCGAAAGGTGGGCATTGTTATTCCTCGACCCCGAAATGGGTATTACCACATCGAACGACTGGCTGAAACACACAAAGGACTCAGCAAATTATTGTACTTCTCGGAGGAGGAAGCGCTTGTTCTCCGCGATGTGCTTTTCTCGCTGAATGAAAATACGCCCACGAAGCAACAACTCTTGGTCAAGCTCCAAGCTCTTTCCAATTCGGGTAGGTTGGCTGAAATCGTGTGCAATCCTCAGCA
>JBKECH010000059.1:0-22240 GCA_047974415.1 Bacteroidales bacterium
TATTTGTCTCCTTTGTTCAATTGTTTCACATAAGCCTTTGCGGCATTATACAGCACTCTGGACTCAAAGCCTTGTGTCCATACTATCTGCATTTCTACTATGAACTGTCGGCCTCTGTTGTCCTTGCATCGAACGTCGACAATTGAATCCTTCAGTCCATATATTTCTGGCACTAGTTCGGCAGGAAGATATTCTATATCCTCTATCTGCTGACCATCTTCCAAGGGTAATAGCGCATTCAGCAAGCTTTTGACCAAGTGCGGATGTTCGCCAAAGATCTTCTTAAAAGTCAGGTCATTTTTTGGGTCTAAGTATCTCATCTGTTTATACCTTATACACGCACAAAGATAGGAAATGTTTTTGTGAATTGACATAGCGAATGCATAGTCTGGGTTGACAGGCATTGGCAAACCCTCAGCTAATACCTAAAATTGAGTTTACAAAGTCTCAGGTGTTTCTTTATTTTTACACCTGATATTACCTGTCAAGTACTGATACCTCGTGGGGCGATTCGATAGATGATGACGGCAAAGCATTTGAAAATGAGTGGTGTACGGCATGGTGCGTAGATGCAGAGGTTTTCCTCCTAGTCGAAAACTGTTCCTAAAGAAGGAGGGTTAATAGTAATTGGATATTGCAGAGAAAGTTAAATTATTGATATTATGAATATTGAGAAAGCAAATAAGATTGTAGCAAAAATGACGTCGGAGCTAGAGAAACGCTTGTCGAAGTCGGAGTTTAAACACATAAAACCCTATGCTACAGAAATCGCCCAGCGTCATGCTTCCCGATTGACATGGCTTGAGGAGATGGCAAAAAACAAAAATGTAGAAAAACATCAGTATGAACGATCCTTGCTTGCAGAGCGCGACATCTACCAAATAGAACTCGGAAGCCTTGCTGGATTGTCGCGAAATAAAGCAAAGAAAATATCCAAAATAATGAGCGACACCTTGCGGAGCACCTTGTTTGCCTCCCTTGCAATTCTGTTGTAATCAGACTGGCAACATCAATAAAGACAAGGATTTCTTGAGCTTTTTCACAAGAGCGTGCATGTCTACTGCTGTGTCGAGCTCTTGTTGCATGGACGTTACACCCTTGCTACTAAATCCGCAAGGATTTATATGCTGAAAAAAGCTATTGTCAGTGTTCACATTCAGAGCCAAACCATGCATCGTTACACTTCGGCTGACTTTCACTCCGATGGCACAGATTTTCCGTTCTTTGCTGGCAGAGCCAACATCTATCCATACTCCTGTTGCTCCTTTTTTTCGTTCGGCAGTGATGGAGAAGTCTGCAAGGCTCTGTATTACAGCTTCTTCAAGTAGGTGTACATAAGCTCTCACTCCTAGTTTGAAGTAGTCTAAATCGATGATGGGGTAACACACCACTTGCCCAGGACCATGATATGTTATATCGCCACCACGGTCTATTTTATATAATTTTGCGCCAACTTGTTCAAGATGAGATTCTTGTACTAGGAGGTTTTGCTCCTTGCCTCTTTTCCCAAGGGTGTACACATGTGGATGCTCTACAAATATAATCTCGTGCTTGTGGGTGGGTTTGCGACTTTGCAGTTTCGCTGCCTTTACCATCTTGTGAACTTCCTGCTGGTAGTTCCACGTCGTTTTGTAATCGCACAGACCCATGTCTTTGAAATTCAATTCCATATCTTTGTATTTATTTTTAGTTGCCACATGTATCTCGCCAATTAATCATCCTCCAGTGTGTCCTAAAGCCTACTGCCTAAAGCTTAAACTATAAGCTGTAGGCTAGCACGCCCTCCAATTCCCAAGGTTTTAAATGTAAAATTCCCTCATTATCTTGCAATTTAAAATCATCTAAGGAAACAACTATTTTCCTATGATTATCGCTAATTGAAAGTAAAGAAGCGTACTCACGCCTTGCAGTTTCTTCGTCTGCAATAGTGTAGGCAACTTGAACATATATTACCTCTCGCCCTTTCTTTGCTACAAAATCAACCTCGCCATTGCGCATCATTCCAACATAGACATTATAGCCTGCGGTTCTTAGTTGAAGATAAATGAGGTTTTCAAACATATATCCTTGTCCATATCCAAAACCCGAATAAAGATAGTTCTTAAACGAAAGGTCGTTGATGTAATACTTACAGGTTCCCGATAAGGTATCTTTACCTTTAATGTCGAATCGCTCAGCTTTGTGTATTAAGAACGAATCTTCAATATATGATATGTAGTTTGCTACTGTATCATATGTAGTACTTCGATTCTTACCTTTGAAGAACTTCACAATATTGTTTATCGATATGATGTTCGAGGCCTTGTTTACTAGGTATGTAAACAGGTCGTCTAGCAACTGCGGGTCTTTCACATTATATCGTTGAATAATGTCACGAAGTAAGACCGTGTCTTTAATTGCACTGATATAGTTGCGCTTGGTTTCTTCGTTTGGCAAGATAAAAAGTTCGGGCAATGCTCCGCTTTCAAGATAATCCATGTAGTTATGCTTTAGATTACCTTCTCGCTTTGTTATGCCTAGATATTCATCAAAGCTAAAGGGAAATATCTCAAAGTTGATATACCGACCAGAAAGCAAGGTTGCCAGTTCTCCCGATAGCATCTTTGAATTCGAACCGCTAATATACAGTTCATACTTCTGTGCAAAGTTTTGAGAATAAGAGTTGGCAAAATGCTCCCAACCCTCGATGTTTTGGATTTCATCTATGAATAGCCATACCTTACCTTCGGGTTTCACACGCTCTTTGTATAGCTTCAAAAGCTTTTCAAGCTCTGTATAATGTCTTACAAAGTCAAAGTCAGTAAACTCCGTATTGACATACAAGGTATTTTTAGGATTTACGCCTTCTTTGATGAGCTTATCCATTATCTGCATGAGGATATAGCTCTTACCCACACGGCGCTGTCCTGTAAGCACCTTGATGAGCTTATTCCCCGAATAATCCATTATCTTAGATGTATAATGCTTTCTGCTAAATCCTAGGTCAAGCTCTGCTCCACCCCAAACATTATACTGCTCTATCTGTGCAAATTTATCTTTCATAGTCGAATATCTTTACGCAAATGTAAGAATATTCTTTTACACTCGAAAATATTGCAGGATTTTTTATTTGTTCTTCCACAGTCGATAAAATTACAGACACGAGTTAGTGTCATTCATCATTTACCATTCATTATTTTGCCTCGGCATGCAACTCGGCACGATATGACGAGCGCACCAAGGGGGCACTTTCGACGAAGGTAAAGCCCAAGTTCAGAGCAAATTCCTTTAGGTGCTCGAATACTTCGGGTTTTATGTACTCCTGCACAGGGTAGTGTTTTGCGCTAGGGGCAAGATATTGACCGATGCTTATTACCTTGCAACCGGAATGTCGCAAGTCGTGAAGAGTCTCCTGTACTTCGGCGATGTCTTCGCCCAGACCTAGCATCAAGCCTGATTTAGCGATTACATGATTCTGGGCGATAGTATGTATCACTCTAAGGCTTTGGTCGTATTTGGCAACACTTCGGATGTTGTTGGTTAGCGAGCGCACGGTTTCCATGTTGTGCGACACCACATCGGCACCGCTGTTCACAACCTTCTCTATTAGAGTCTGATCCCCCTGAAAGTCAGGTATTAATGCTTCGATTTTCACCCTTGGATTGTCGGACTTTATCTGCCCGATAACATCTGTCCATGCCTGAGCGCCAAAGTCGGGGAGGTCGTCTCTGTCTACAGAGGTGATGACACAATGCTTTAGCTCCATTTTCTTTATAGATTCGGAAACACGTCGAGGCTCGCCAATGTCGACTGGCAACGGTCGTCCTGTTGTCACAGCACAGAACTTGCAGCTGCGGGTGCAGATGTCGCCTAGTATCATGAAAGTTGCCGTGCCTCGATTCCAACATTCGCCGATGTTCGGGCAGTTACCGCTGGTACAGATGGTGTGTAGCTTGTTGTCTTTGACAATGTTTTTTACCCTAGAGTATGTCTCTCCCTTAGGCAGTTGCATCTTCATCCACTTGGGTAGTCGCTCTTTCTCTGTCATTACAATGGTTCTGTTTTAATAAAGGTACAAAGATAAGGCTTAAACCCGAAACAATTCAATATTCAACCCTCAATCAATAATGTCACTCCTTTGGGGCTGAAAGACAGATGCTTAATTGGGATTTTTATGCTGTGAGCTATAAGCCTAACTACATACAGGGGATGATTTAAACCCTAAAGCCTAAACTTTAAACTTTCAACCCTTCACCGATTCAACCCTAAACAATAAACCACTATCTTTGTGGCTCATTTTATAAAAAGCAGTGATGATAAACGTTTCAAACCTCTCCATACAATTTGGCAAAAAGCCTCTGTTCCAGAATGTTAATCTTCAGTTTAGCCCGGGCAATTGCTATGGTGTTATCGGCGCGAATGGCGCAGGGAAATCTACCTTTTTACGTTTGTTGTCGGGCGACCTGGCTCCCACATCTGGTCAGGTGACATTGGGCAGTGGCGAACGGCTGTCGGTGCTGAAGCAAGACCACTTTGAATTTGACCAACACAGCGTTATAGACACAGTGCTGATGGGTTACAAAGAGTTATGGGACTTAATGGCTCAGAAGAACGAGTTATACGCTAAGCCCGATTTTAGCGAGGTCGATGGACTGTTAGCAGCAAAGCTAGAGGATACCTTTGCAGAGATGGATGGATGGAATGCCGAAAGTGATGCAGCAATACTGCTGAGTGGCTTGGGGGTGAAGGAAAACCTACACCACAAGAAGATGGAGGAGCTGAGCGGAAAAGAAAAGGTGAGGGTGCTCTTGGCACAAGCCTTGTTTGGCAAACCCGACAACCTATTGCTGGACGAACCTACCAACGACCTAGACCTCGAAACGGTGAGCTGGCTGGAGGATTATCTGGCAAACGTCGAAAGCACTGTACTGATAGTCTCGCACGATAGGCACTTCCTAGATGCAGTCTCAAACAGTGTTATAGATATAGACTTTGGAAAGATAAAACTATTCTCGGGCAACTACTCCTTTTGGTATCAGTCTAGTCAGCTAGCACTCAGACAGCAATCGGCGCAAAACAAAAAAGCAGAGGAGAAGAAAAAAGAACTAATGGAGTTTATTGCTCGCTTTAGTGCCAATGTAGCCAAATCGAAACAAACAACAAGTCGCAAGAAAATGTTGGAGAAACTGAACATCGAGGATATAGAACCATCCACTCGTCGTTATCCGGGCATAATATTTACCCCAGAACGTGATGCTGGCAACCAAATCCTCAGTGTCGATAATCTGAAAGCATCAATCGAGGGAGAGGTGCTCTTCGACAAGGTCTCTTTCAATATAGAAAAGGACGACAAGGTGGTTTTTATATCGCACGACCATAGGGCTATGACGGCGCTGTTTGAAATTATAAACGAACATAGGGATGCCGATTTGGGCACATTCTCGTGGGGACAAACAATCACCCATTCCTACCTGCCACTCGACAATTCGGAGTACTTCGACGGATGTAAACTAAACCTATTCGACTGGTTGGCGCAGTTCTCGAACGACAGCAGCGAGATTTACTTGCGTGGCTTTCTTGGTAAGATGCTATTCTCGGGCGACGACACCGACAAACAAGCGCAGGTGCTGTCGGGAGGCGAGAAAATGAGATGTATGATTGCAAAAATGATGATGACCAATGCCAACACACTGATACTCGACACGCCCACCAATCATCTCGACCTCGAAACAATACAGTCCTTCAACAACACCCTTACCAACTTCAGAGGGATAGTGTTATTGGCATCGCACGACCACGAGTTCATCCAATCGGTTTGCAATCGGGTCATTGAACTTACACCCAAAGGCACAATCGACAAACTGATGAGCTACGACGATTATATCAGCGACGAGAAAATAAAAAACCTAAGAGAACAAATGTATTCCTAATTGACACACCCCTTTCCGAGGCATGCGCCTCGGGGCTATAACTATAAGCTATAGGCACATACAGCGGATGATTAAACCCTAAACCTTAAACCATCAATCCTAAACAATAAAGCACTATTTTTTTACCGACACGGCAATGGGCAGGCTCAGCTTGTCAGCTTCTTCGGACATGTACACCCTGAAGCTGTCTATTTGTTTCCATTTTGGGTTTTCGAGCCCCCATACCGACATAAAATAATGTCGTGCAGGCACCTTGTTGTCAATCTTTTGAGCAATGTAATATGTTTCCGATACGGCTTGGCTAAACCCTTTTTCGGGAACAGTCCTGATGCCTTCCTTGAAAAAGTTAATGTCCGAAGAGCGAGCAATCTTTGTTACTTCCTTTGCTTTTAACATCACCGCCATGCCTAGTTCGTCGCCAGCACCGTTCAAGGATTGCTTGTCGAGGGTAGCAATAGCCTGATAGTCAGCGTTTACCTTGAACTCGTGGGGGGTATTTGTCAGCTTGCTAGTAACAATTCCCGTAACGAGTTGCTTTTGTCCACTAAAGCCCGAAACCGTAACGTCAGACTGAAACCAGTACTTGCCGGGGTATATGCTGATTCGTTCCACTGCCGACAGTTTCTCGTCGCCCACCGTCCATCCGTCGTATATAAGATCAAAGACGGAGCGCACAGGGCCCTCGGTAATCTTTTGGTAATCGTAAACCGGTGTCGAGCCCAGACGATATAAGGAGTCTTGTTCTAACATTGCCAATCCTCCCGAGCCCAATGAGCTACCACAGTGCAAAACGTCCATTCCCCAGTCTGCCAATTTGTGGTAGTCGCCAAGTGCGGGGGTGTGTATCTTGTCGAGCACCATTCCAGGTTTCAGCTTGCCGTACAAATCTTTTACGTTGCGACAGTCGAAATACACCCTGAAGCCCATTTTGTCGTTCTCCCAAGCCACACTCTCGCCCTGAGCGATGATTTTAAAAGGCTCGTTGGCAGGTGGTGCAGAGTAGCGATCTACCTCTTTGAAAGTATTATCGCTCTGGCGTATGCCAAGTCGCAGGTTGGTGCGCTTCTCAAAAGTCGGGTACTTGTCGGGCGCAACAAATGCCACCTTGAGTGTTTGTTCCTCATTACCAGCGAGATTTACAATAAACGCCAGCTCGTCCCATTTGCCGTCTCTGTCCATATCGTCAACTTGCGATGCAAGTGTGTCCTTGCCATGCACAAGCACCGGAAGGACATCCTCGGTACCTTGCTCTACGAGTTGGCTACGTTTCAAGACCACCGTTTCGTCAGAACGTGCTCCGCTTGTTGGGTTTTTCACTATTACCTGCCCGAGCTCGTGCTGGCACGAGCAGAAAAGGAAAGCTGCCACTACGCAGCTTAGTAGTAAATTGTATTTCATGTGTTTAAAAATTTTGCAATAAGTTATAAGCCTACTGCCTAAAGCTTTCTACATATTCTCTCATCCCTCCCTTGTTTTTGTCACTGATAAGTATATGCTCGTGGCTGATGATATCCCAATAACGGCCGTAAGATTCTAGCCCATCGATAGTAAATGACTAATTTGCAAGCCTTGGTATTTAACTTTATAGTTCAGCCTCCCGACCTCAGATTTTTAACATTATAGACAGACACCATTTATATACGCACAAAGATAGGAAATATTTTTGTGAATTGGCAGGGTTCCTTAAACCCTCAACCAATAATGTCACCCCCTCGGGCTTGAAAGACAGGTGCTTAATGGGAATTTTCATGCTGTAGGCTGTAGGCATGTGCAGGGGATGATTATAAATCTTAAACCTTCAACGATTCAACCCTCAACCCTTCATCAGGGCAAATACGAGGGTAAAATGAAAAAAAAATATGCAACATTTTGTATTAGAATAAAAAATTTATATCTTCGCAGGGAAATTTGTATGTATGAAGAGTGTTTTTTGCGGGGTTTTAGCAACAGAAGCACTTGTATGTTAGGCTTGTATGATATAGTATGTTTTGTATTTTGAGCAATTTTGTCTTGTGCAAAGCTCAGTGTATAGTATGTGTATAGTATGTTTTTGTATGTAAATCAAATTTTGTTGTCAGGGATATGTGCTTACCCAATGGTATTCACGCGGCATACGTATATATAATAATATACATGTAGTGTAAAAAAAAAGGGCGATGTATGTGTGTATGGGCGAGCCTGCGAGTTCGTCCGAAGATATGCCCGAACGTATGGCGGATGCGCCGACGGTATAATAATATACATGTAGTATAAAAAAAAGGGCGATGTATGTATGTGTGTATGGGCGAACCTGCGAGTTCGTCCGAAGATATGCCCGAACGTATGGCGGATGCGCCGACGGTATAATAATATATATGTAGTATAAAAAAAGGGCGATGTATGTATGTGTGTATGGGCGAGCCTGCGAGTTCGTCCGACACGATGCCCGGCTTGCGAACCTAAGTGTTTGCCAACAATGTAATGTATGTACGGTGCGAATTGCGATACGCCTTGCGAATTGCGATACGCCCGATAAAATAGATAAAATAGAATAAAAGTAAAGGATATGGTCAAGTTTTTACGAAATTTAAGCCTGCTTGTGGTCCTCTTTGTGGCACAGGCTATGTTTGCACAAACACCTTTGGTGGATGGCGACGGCAAAAGCACAAAAACAAAATCTACAACAAGAGCAGGCGAAACCTATGTGCCGGGCGACGACCGCCCCTCCAACGTGAAGTTTACAACTACTGCCAACAACGGGAGCTTCAAAACTGGCGACACAATACGTATTGAAGCCAACTTCGACGATTGGCTAGGATGGAAAAGTAAAATGCAGGTGCGCCTAAACACTGGCGACGTGATAGACCTTACCTTCGACCCCGAATATGCACAAGACATTATCGACCCAAACTGGGGAGAAAAAGGAAAACCAAATGCTACCTTACGTGGTGGTCATAATTCTTTTCGCTACGGAGTGTATTGCGTCACCCAGCTGGAAGGCAAGGGCGGGCACACCGAAAACAAAGGAAAGATGGTTCTGGCTGGAGGATTTGAGGACTACGAAGGAACGAACAACGACAACCTTGTTATTACCGACAAAAACGGAAAGCTGCTACAGGGCTTTGGAGATAGACAGTCAATAAGTAACTTTAATAATTTAGATTACGGTGGACCCTATGGACAAGTGATGTGGGCGACAGAGTCCAACGACGGTGGGCTCTTGGTCTGCGGTAATTTTAGTGACTATAGTGGGAACGAATGGTACGACGGTCTGGTGAAGTTTAAGTACAACAGCACAAGCAAAAAGTTTGAAGTGGACGAGACCTTCATGAACAATATCACTAAAAACAACACGCGCCATGGTATTTACTGTTGCGATCTTCCTGAGATTTACGATACCGAAATAGCGCGTGATAATTTTCCCGATCGTGATGTGGAAGTTCCTTCCCCTTTAAATACTTATGGTATGCCCGACCGCGGGGTGCAGCAGGACGAAGACGGCAGCATCTACGTGGTTGGAGACATCTACCGGGTGGCGGGAGAAGTAAGGCGAGGAATGGTAAAGCTGAATGCGGACGGAACGGTAAATAAAGATTTCGAGTGCAACATAGGCGCTAACTGCCACACCATGACCTTCGACGACGACGACAAGGACATCATCTGGGTGGGCGCAAGAAACATGGTGTACCGGGTAAGTAAAACCACAGGTAAGAAACAAACTTACGGTATCTATGACTTTGCTCCAGGTCCGCAAAGTATCCTGGCAATTACCCTGCTTCCCAACCCCACGGAATCAGACTCCGAAGGCAACTCTGGTCCTGGTGGGGTATTCGTTACTGGACTTGGAAGCCCCAACCACTCAAGACCTAATCCCACAGGTGGCAATGACTGGGGCTGGACGAATTTCAATGCTCTGCAGGACAACCTGACGCCAACTTCGCTGAGTAAGTTTGCCCCTGGAGGATTACAAGCTTATGGTAGCGCCTTAGGCAATTATTTATCTGGATGGGCAGTGGATGGTGCTACCTTCGTAAAGGGGAAAATGTGGCTGGGGCTGCACGATGCGAATCTGCAAGATAATTACAATAATCCTGGAAAAGATTACTACGAAGGGGGGCTTTTGGTTATGAACTACAACGGTTCGCTCAATACCTCTTTCAACCACATGCTTGCCAATGCCGATGATAGGGACAATTATATGAGCAATGGAAGACCACGACCAGATAGTTATTATTACTCGAATTACCGAAATGATGGTATCGGAGGTTTAGGTTCAGGTGGAGGAACGGATATCATCGCGTTATTTGTAGACGAAGACGACGACCTCCTGGTGGGCGGTAGCTACGGCTCAGTGATGGAGTATACAGATGACGGCACCGTGACTAGTACAGATTCTCGTATATCCAACTTCGACGATCAAATCATCACCCGTCTTAACTTTAGGCGTGCTGTGGGCACTTACATCGTGTCCGCGGACGATATTGTGCCAGAAATAGAAGTGGTGGAAATCCTTCCAGGATACACAATCAACGGAGCCTTCGGCGACGAGGCGGGTCTCATATCCATGGACAATATCTCCGAAGACGACGACTTCAAAAACAACTACGACCTGGCGGTCAACATGCCCTTTGCATACCCAAGCGAGAAGTATGTGACCACTTGGAAAGTAAGTGGCGACAGAACCGTAAAATTCCCAATGAACACTGACACCCACAAAGACTATAAGTATGTGGTGGACTGGGGTACTACCTACGACGACGATGGCGACGGCACCCCCGACGGCAAGCGCCCAGTAGTAACAGTGCACAGCAGTAGCAAACCTGGTTCTGAGTCAGCAGAATATACATATATAGAAGATGGTACATACACCATTAAAATAACAACTGCCGACACCGACGGCGACGGATATAGCGACGGCGGTGGACTGCCACAGATATATTTTAATAACGACAGCGAGGGCGAAGTGCTAACAGAAAGTGGCAATTGCGACAATCTCCTCTCTGTAGACCAATGGGGAAATGCTAAGTGGAAAAGCATGGAAAATTCATACCGTGGTTGCGACAACTTGAAAATACTCGCAACAGACCTGCCCGACCTGACTTCGGCTCCCTGCACCAGCATGGCGGGAATGTTCCGCGATGCTCTAACATTAAATTTCGACATTAGCCCTTGGGACGTGTCGAAAGTCGTCGACATGAGTAGCATGTTTTGGGGGGCTACTGCTTTTAATAATGGTGACACTATCGCTGTCGACAACAAAGTGGCAGACAAGCCTATCAAGTGGGCGAAGAAAACAGGCAGCGTTACTAACATGTCGAACATGTTCTATAAAGCATCGAATTTCAACCAGCCTGTTGGCGGGTGGCAAGTAGAAAAGGTGACAAATATGAGTGGCATGTTCTCGGAACTCCCTCATTTCGACCAAGAACTCAGTAACTGGAAGGTTTTTGCAGTTACCGACATGAGCAGAATGTTCGAAAATACTGACTTCGACCAAGACCTTGGCGACTGGGATATCTCGGCGCTTACTAATGCCGAAAACATGTTCCTTGGAGCGACTCTCTCGCAGAGCAACTACGATAAACTGCTGATAGGCTGGCTAGACAACGCCAAAGAAAATGTTAAGTTCCACGGCGGAAGTAGCCCCTATTGCTTGGGTGCCGATGCGCGCCGTGTGCTTGTCGAAAAAGGCTGGGGCGACGGCATTGCAGGTGGCGATGCCGACGATAGCAAAGCGCCTACAGATGGCATTGTCGATGGGGGCTCTGGTTGTGGTGGTGCCTTTGTTACTCGCTGGGTGCTTCCCGGAACCAAGAAACTAGTAATAAAGCGTGCTGGTGTAGCTACCCAGACAGACATCTCTTGGGGCGATGGCAAAGTAGATTTCGCCCATACTGCAGGCGACCCAACACACATTTACACAACTATGAACGTTGGCGATACCGTAACCATAAAGATGTTTGGAGAACCAAGCATGGCATGGACTTCTCCCACCGACGACATACAGTATCTGGCAGAAGTAGTGCAATTTGGAGACCACCAATGGCCAAGCATGGAAAATATGTTCCGTGGCGCCAAAAGCATGGTCTTTGTAGGTGCTATAGATATCCCCGACCTTACTAAGGTGACGGATATGTCAGGATTGTTCTATGGAGCCGAAGAGTTCAATAGCGACCTAGCAGAATGGGATGTTAGCCAGGTTACGGACATGTCCATTATGTTTCAGGGTGCCAAAGCCTACAACAATAATGAACTACCTCTAAACTGGGGCGAAAAAACAGCACTAGTAGAAAATATGGAGTCTATGTTTAGATATGAAGTAGCTTTCGATCAGGATATCGGAGGTTGGAATATCTCTGCACTGACCAATGCCAACAACATGTTTGCCGACGGAGAGCTGTCGGTGGATAACTACGATGCCTTGCTAATCGGCTGGGGAAGACAAGTAGAGGCTGGAACAGCGAATGAAAACGTTAAGTTCAGCGGCGGAACAAGTAAGTATTGTGCTGGCGACAGCTATCGCAATATGCTGATGGAGAAAGGATGGGGCGATGGCACCCCTCCAGCAAATCCCAAAAACACCGATATCAAAGATGGGGGCATGGCAGGACCAAACGTGTCGAACAACACGCCCCTAGAGGTAATTAGCGTTTTCCAAGGGCAGAAAGCTACAATAAAAATCCCGTCTACCGTAACAGGAGTAGAATATTATGCAACAGCAAAAGACGAAAGCCTAAATAGCGATAGGAAACCGGGCTACGACGGAACACTAAGCCTGACTACAGGCGTGCTCAGCAATACTACCACTTTTAAAGTATATGCTGACAATGGTGCTTGTGTTTCTCTAATTGATTCTATAGAGATAAAAGTTTATCCTCAGCCCGACCTGAAAAAAAGTAAGATTACTGTAGTTACCACCGATCAGAAAGCGAACGGTGTAGCAAAAGATCAGATAAAAGTTGAAGTTGTCGATATTTATGGGGCTCCCATAAGTGGCGCAGGAGTGGTACTGGCAGCTACCGAAAATGTTGCTTTCACTTCTCCAACAGACTTCAAGACAAAGGAAACTGGCGATGTTGTAATATATGCAACATCCACGGTGGCAGCAGAGTACAAAACAAAGATAAGCCTGACTACTCATAACCCCGACCTCACAACTCCAGATTATAATTGGGGGGAAATTGTAGCTGCTCAGGGCAACCCTGCCGTATATACCTTTGTTGCTGACAAACCCGATTTGAGTAAATGTAAATTGGAACACACTACCGCTGGTACAACAGTTATTGCCAATAACATTGAATATCACGAGTTTAAGGTTACGCTGAAAGATGCCAATGGCAACGCAGTATCTGGAACAGAGGTGAAATTTGCTCCTACAACGGATGTTATTTTCACAGGCGCAAGCAAAACCAACTCTAAAGGCGAACTTATTATTACCGCCAGAACAATAAAGGCCTGGATAGAATTTGAAACGGCAGTGAGTTTCAACGATGGAGAGAACGACTTGTTCTTCCCTAACTCGCCACTTAGATATTCGTATGTTGCAGGAGGCCCCAACGCAAGAACCTCGACAATTGTTGTTAGCCCAACAAGCGTACGAGCTGGGGAATCCATAACCATTACTGGAACCGCTTTGGATGAACACGGCAACGTTTGCCGAGATGTGCCATGTATGATTGCACCAGCGGTATTTGAAGATGAAGCCCCAACCGAAAACGTAAAATATACGCACGACGGAACAACTACCTCAGGGAAGGAGGAGCTTCGCGGTGTTACGGACGTCAACGGACAGTTTGTAATTACTGCATCCTCGGAAGTTGTTGGAACATACAAAAGCCGTGGTACAGTTTTTAAAACAGACGAAGATGGCAACGAAAGCGAAGCGCTGGGATTATACACAGAGCCGTATAGCTTTACCGCTGGCGAGCCTAGTATATCAGAATCCTATGTTTCCTTAGACGCTAACCATAGTGAAGCAAATGGTACGGAAGCAAACATTATTAGAGTCTATATTTTTGATGCCTACGGCAACGTCGTTCCGAATGCTAAGGTGAGCATCGACGCAGAGGATTTTGTCGATTGGGGAAGTGGTGTTAGCACAGAGCATCTGCTAAACTGCGACGCCGAAGGCGTAGCGGAGCTCTTTGGAAAGACCACTCAATCAGGTACATATATCAGCGAGGTGTCTGTGGAAACTGGGGGCGTATACAAAACCATCGACGACCATTCTGACACAGAGACCAACCGCAAGAACCCAGTAGAATATACCTTCCTTGCAGGAAATCCAGAGAATAATACCATCGAGGTAATAAACAGTCCGAACATCGCTAACGGAACAGATACAATATTTGTGCGAGTAACTTTGAGGGATTTGTCCAATAACCCAATTCCTAATAAAACAATAAAATTCTATAAAACTGCCGATGTGAAATTTTTTGGCACCAACGAGGGCGACCATAAATCTTTGGGCTTTGGACTTATACAGGGAGACATGTATATTGCTACCAACGCCGAAGGGGTTGCTAAGCTTGCCGTCACATCCTTAAAAGCTGCAAAATATATCACCAACGGAGCTATCCTAGACGAGAACGATAATGTCTTTGCCACAGGAAAAGCCGAATACACCTTCGTCCCCGGACCTCCATCAGCAGCTAATAGTAAAGTGACGGTTGTGAAAGACCTTAGTAAGGTGGGAGGAGTAGAACTAAACAAATTGGAGGTGGAGCTTTACGATGCTAATAATAATAAAATCGAGATGCTCCCCGATAATTCCAACACAACAATCGACTTTGGCGCTACACCAAAGGTGAGCTTTGAAGGAGGAACTGCCGGAGAGGCTTATCAGTATGTTGCACCAAATCTAAATGCCTCGGGAACATTCCAAGTAGACCTGTCGTCCATAGTAGCAGGAGAATATACAACTCCTGTAAGCCTTGGGGGATCGCCATTGAAAGGCAGTCCTGTAAAATATACTTTCCTAGTAAACGATCCAGACCAAAACACCTCGTCGGTAGTGATGACGGTGAACGGTGCCAATTGGGAAAAGTCGGAAAAGAATAAAATAACAATAACCATCAAGGATGGCTACAACAATGTCATCAGTGGAATATATGTTGGTATCCGAGCTACCGATAGTGTTGATTACGGACGAGGATTTAACAAGGCAGCAGGCTATACTACCAATAAAGATGGGCAGGTTATTGTTAACGTGTCTGCAAAAACGGCCCAATCGTTCGAAACTCATATAGGTTTTAACCGCGAAGGCTGGGACATGGAGGGGACTTTCAAACCCATTACAAACCCCGATGCTAGCGGATATCCTTTGGAGATGTACTTTGTAGACAACTACACCTCTGTGGACGTGGCTCAGAATATCGCAATGCGTGCCAAGTGGTATGTGCTGAAAAGTGAGGACGCCAAAACTCATACAAAAGCACAGGCAATAGAGAAATCAGGAGCCAAAGTGTGGTTGCTTAAAAACGGCGCTGCAGTTAACAACTTGACTGTGAAAGAATCTTATTTCCCTAATCTAAATCCTGTAAATACAGGCCTTGCTGGACCTTATAAATTAGATCTATTTGCAGTGAGTGACGATGGCGAAACGATTGCACGTTCAATAGTGGCATCGGTTGTAGACGATCAAACTGTCTTCGACGAAAACAAAGAGTTGGCAGTAAGAGCTCAAGATTATCTATTGTCAATGAACTTAGCTAAGACACATACTAACGACTTGGCAAAAAGCTCTGACAATGGTAATGTAAAGGCGTGGAGCCTGAGCGATTATAATAATCTCGATTTATTAAGTTCGACAAACGGAATACCAGCACATATCAATGCCATTACAAATGCAACTACTGGCGCCGATTATTCTCTTGGCTTTAAACTTGACCACAATGGGCAGACCTTGATTAGAACTGTGAAAGTAACAGTTGTTGCTGATGGTGACTGGTTTAAAACCACTTGGACAGTAGCCGCTGGCGAGAAAGTTACTATCCCAACATTCGGAACGGGCTACGACTTCTCAGTAGACTGGGGCGACGGTAGCAGCGTGGAGGAACTTGTCGATGGCGCAAAGTTTGAACATACTTACGCAACGGCAGGAACTTATACAATAGGTATTGTTGGAGAGTTCCCTCGTATTTATTTCAACAATTCGACAAACAAACAAAGTGCTGAAAACATACAGAGCGTAAAACAATGGGGAAATATCAAATGGGAAAGCATGGAAAATGCCTTCTATGGATGTATTAATCTGATGATTGAAAGCACTGCAGGCAATCCAGACCTCTCAGGAGTAAAAAGTCTTGCTAGTATGTTTAAGAACTGCGAAAAGATGAACAGCATAACGCTGAACAACTGGAATGTTAGCACCATTGAAAACATGTCTAACATGTTTGAAGGGACAGACAAGTTCGATCGTTTTCTGAGAAATTGGAATGTTTCTAAGGTAACAGATATGTCATCGATGTTTGAGAATGCGCTTTTGTTTAATCAGGATCTGTCAATGTGGAATGTATCGAAGGTTGCCAATATGAGTGGCATGTTTAATAACGCAGAAAGATTTGATCAAAATATCGGTGGCTGGAATATTTCAGCACTTAGCAATGCCGACAGTATGTTCTACGACAGTAAATTGTCTGTCAATAACTACGATGCCCTGCTTATTGGCTGGGAGCAACAGGTTGCGGCAGGCACGGCAAAGCAAAATGTTAAGTTCCATGGAGGTGCTAGTATGTATTGTGCTGGCAATGCGGCTCACGAGAGCTTAGTTGCTAAGGGCTGGGGCGATGGATTGCCTGGAGGTAATCACGACGACAATACCTACCCTACAAGCGGTATAGTCGATGGGGGCCGTAATATCCCTGCTAGCGATATGACTTTTGGTGCCGACTTTACAATATGTACAGGCAATGAAGCGCATCTTGTACTTTCGCATAGCGAAGTAGGAGTGGAATATCAACTGTTTGATATTGAGGGTAATCCTGTGGGCGCTCCCATTGATGGAACCGACGATAATACCAATCTTGTTACCTTTGTAGTAACACCCACCGCAGTTACTACCTACTATGTGGTAGCTACCAATGCGACGGACGGAGCATGTACCGTAGAACTAGAAGACCAGATAACTATTAGTCTCGACCCTGTAAGTGCAGTTGGAACGCTTACTTCTAACGTTCCCTACATTTGCGCTGGCCAGACAGTAGATCTTACGATAGCTAGCCGTACTGGAAAAGTCGAATGGCAACGCTATAATACATCCACTTCCAAATGGGTAAAGGCAACAGGTTCTAAAGATGCTCTGACTTTTACAGTAGCAACAGAAGACCTTCCCAACACCGGCACCGAAGCAATAAATTACAGGTTTAGAGCATTTGTAAAAAGTGGTGAGTGTAGCGAGGTGACAAGTAACGAAGTGACAATAGCAGTTGCGCCAGAGACTCAGGTAGGAACACTTTCGTCAAGCTCGACAGCCATCTGCGTAGGTACTTTGGTATCACTAGAACTGAAGAACTCTGTTGGAGATAATATCGAATGGGAACGCAGTACCGACGGTGGTACTACTTGGGCAACTGCAAAAGGCTCTAGCAATAAGACTACATTAAACATAGCACAGTCGGACCTTGCCAATACAGGCGAAACACGAGTGAGCTATCAGTTTAGAGCATCAGTGACTAGTGGAGTTTGTGATGCAATTAAGAGTAATACGATAACAATAACTGTAGACCCCGTGGTTCAGGCTGGTACAATTGCACCAAGCGACACTACCATCTGTGTAGGTGGCGAGGTGACTCTCAGGTTGAGTGGTCATGTTGGCACTGTCGAGTGGCAACGCAATGACGGCGACGATATTTGGATGCCAGCAACAAATTCTAGCAATACGACAAACTTTACCATCGACTCGGAAGACCTTGCAAACGCAGGCAGAACGCAACTAACATACCAATTCCGAGCTGTAGTAACGAGTGGAGTCTGTGGTGTGGCAGAAAGCGAGCCTGTAATAATAAAGGTAGATCCTCAAACCCTTGTGGGTACAATAGCACCGCTCGAATCTACAATCTGCGAGGGCTCTACGGTAGAGCTTGAGCTAAGCGATGCCGTTGGAAGAATTGAATGGCAACGTTTTGATGACGCCTCTTCCAAATGGATAAAGGCAACTGCATCTGCCAATAATCTGAAATTTACAGTGTCGCCTCTGGACCTTATTAACAGTGTCGAAACGCAAGTGAGCTATAAGTTCCGAGCATCGGTGACAAGTGGTACTTGCGAAACAAAAACTAGCAACGAGGTAACTATAAAGGTAGATCCCGAAACCAAGGTGGGAACACTTACTCAGAGTAAGGGAACTATCTGTGTGGGCAATACTGTAGAACTTACGCTGGATAGTCGTGTTGGTAAAGTCGAATGGCAACGCCTCGACGGCGCTAACTGGGTAACAGCGACAGGTTCGGTCGATAACACGAAATTTACAATCTTGGCAACGGACCTTAGCAACACTGGCGCTACGCAAAAGACTTATAAGTTCCGAGCATCGGTAACTAGCGGAGTGTGTAACGCAGTGAATAGTAATGAGATAACTGTAAAGGTTGACCCAGAAACGAAAAGCGGAACGCTTAGTCCGAGCGAATCTACCATCTGCGTAGGCAAAACAGTAGACCTTAGCCTAGCTGATCATGTTGGTACTATTGTATGGCAACGCCATAACGGCACAACATGGGTGGATGCGTCAGGAACTAGCAATACGCCAAACTTTGCAATCTCGGTAGCAGACCTTACCAACAGTGGTACTACGCAAAAGACTTATCAGTTCCGAGCATCGGTAACTAGTGGTACTTGCGAAACAAAAACTAGCAACGAGGTAACCGTGAAGGTCGACCCTGCCACTAATCCAGGAGAAATTACGCCGAGTGAGTCTGTAATCTGTGCTGGCGAAACAGTAGAACTTAATCTGGCGGGCTCTGTCGGTACTATCGTATGGCAGCGCCACGACGGCACTAACTGGGTGACAGCAACAGGAGACAATGGTAGCACTAAATTTACATTGTCGACAGATGACCTTGCTAACACTGGCGAAACGCAAGTGAGCTATCAGTTCCGAGCATCGGTAACTAGCGGTACTTGCAGTACATTGGCAAGCAACATAATAACAGTGAAGGTTGATCCGAGCACTAAGGCTGGAACGCTTAGTCCGAGCGAATCTACCATCTGCGTAGGCAAAACGGTAGAGCTTAGCCTAGCTGGCCATGTTGGTACGATAGTATGGCAACGCAGTATCGACGGCACTAACTGGGCGGAGGCGAAAGGAACTGTCGATAACAAGAATTTTACAATCTCGACGGATGACCTTACCAACACTGGCGCTACGCAAAAGACTTATCAGTTTCGAGCATCGGTAACTAGTGGTACTTGCGAAACAAAAACTAGCAACGTGATAAGAGTAAATGTTGACCCTGCCACTAATCCAGGAACAATAGAGACTAGCGAATTTACCATCTGTGCTGGCGAAATTGTATCGCTTAGCCTGACTGGCTCTGTCGGTACTATTGTATGGCAACGCTACGACGGCACCCAATGGATAACAGCAACGGGATCTGGCGACGTGAAAGGCTTTACAATCTCGACGGATGACCTTACCAACACTGGCACTACGCAAAAGACTTATAAGTTCCGAGCATCAGTGACTAGCGGTACTTGCGAAACAAAAACTAGCAACGAGGCAATCGTGAAGGTCGACCCAACAACTATGGGCGGTACTGCAAGTGCAACAGCAAAGATCTGTAACAATAGAACAACGGATATAACGCTAAGTGGCTATGTTGGAGAAATCTTGTACTGGGAGATGTCGACAGGCAAGGGCTGGGAAAAAGCAAGCCCCGATGGAGCAGGATTGTCTACATACACCACTGCAAAGCTGACCAATAATTCCAGAGCCGACTCGGTATATCAGTTTAGAGCGGTGGTTCAGAGTGGCGTTTGTGAGGCTAAGGAGTCTACGGAGGTAAGAATAACGGTGTTGCCTAAAGTGGTGGCAATAGATTACTATGCAACTATTTCTGACGGCAAGCCTATAACAATTAATCCTCTGGATAGTGTGAAGTACAGCCCAGTAACATTTGATGCTATTGGCACGCCAGACCAAGGCGGTACAGCTACTCTAAATGGCGACAAATCGGTGTACTATGCGGCTCTTAGAGGTTTTGTGGGCACGGAGAAGTTTAAGTACTATCTTACCGTCGACGGCTTGTGTCAAGACAGTGCGTTTATATACATTAAAACTGACTGTCTACCACATACCATGGCCGACCTAACAATGGAGCTGTGCTTGGGCGATACTGACTACAATATCAACCTTGTTGAGTATATGCCTTATACCGACATCGAAAATGTGTCGGTGTGGGACGAGAGTGGAACGCTAATAAGCAATCCAAAGTCTTACCCATCAAGTAGCCTGAAGGCTAATAACACAACGGTGTTTACTTACTACTACGAAAGGGCAGGGTTCTGTATAGGTTCTGAACCAGCGAATATCTATATTAATGCCGTGAGCAACAACCGTACAGCCATTTTTGGCGACAAGACAATAAGCGTCTGCGGTGCAAGCCTCAAAGATGGCGGCTATAAGCTGGGTAACTTAGTTCCTTACCTTACAAGTGGAGGAGACTGGAATAAGAACTCGATAAAAGCAAGCGGAACGACTGTCGCTCCAGGTGGATATTTGTTAGAAGACGTATCGGACGGCTTTGTGTTCAATGCTCAAGCTTTCTGGGACGAGGTGGTGAGCCGTAACGGAGGCTCTGCACCTGCCGAAGTTAGCGTTACAATAGAATATGTTGTTGACGATACTTGTGTGGGCAATAAAAAAATGACTCTGACAATGAAGATAACCAGAGATGAATAGCTCTGTAGGGTGATAGACTTCTGGTTAATAGGAGTAAACAACGAGGCGGCCATATATATTATGGCCGCCTTTGTTGTTTGCCCAAAGGAAAAGGCTCGTGAATGTTTCCCACGAGCGACGAAGGTGCGACATTATAAAAAATGAAACTTCCATGCAGTGGGTTGTAAGCTGTATGCTATAAGCCTAAATACACACAGGAGAATGATTATAAACCTTAAACTATAAACGATTAAACCCTCAAACAATAACAAAATGCATTCGTGCGACATTATTCGAACAAAGACGGTAAATAAATAAATGATTTTGGCATATAAAAAAATGTATCATATTTGTATCGCAATGTATAACAAATGTATAGCAATGGAGACAAGGGCAAAAAAACAACAGCGTTTCGCTTAGATGAAAGCTTATTAGATAAGCTTAAAGCAGAAGCAAAGAAAGCAAACAGGAGTTTGAATAACTATGTAGAGTGTATTCTTATGGATAGCGTTTACAACGAACCGAACGAAATAACCATGGCAGCAATAAACGAAGCGCGTTCGGGGAAACACGCTGGAAAGTTTAATATGAGCAACTCTGATGCATTCATGAAGTTTGTAAATGAGATAGAATGAATTCTGTTTATTACAGTACCAAGGCAAAGAAGGATTTGAAAAATATAGAAACAATCCTAAGAAAATGCAGGATTTATACGAAGTTCTTCATCTGTTTATGAACGATATTCCGTTGCCTAAAAGTTACAAAGCCCACGAATTAGTAGAGACAATATAGAGGATGTATGGAATGCCACATAAATGGGGATTTTCTATTAATATGGATTGATGACGACAAGGATATAATAGAAGTTCTTAGAATTGGCACTCATTCGGCATTATTTGGGTGATACTTTCCGACTCATGGTTAATGATGAACTCTAAACAATTCAACCCTCAACAAAGGACAAAATGCATTCTAGCCCTGAACTCGAGTTAGTGTTTATTTTGGGTTTACGCCTGAATATCAATGTGCTAGCAATCTAGTTTTTCTATTTCGTCTTTACTCAGTCCCGAAGAAGTCATAATAATTTCAATGGCAACGCCACTCTGCAGCAACTTTTTTGCCATCTCTATCTTACCTTCTTCTTTACCCTTTATTCTTCCTTCTTCTCTTCCTTCTTTTCTACCCTTTATTATTCCTTTTTCCATTCCTTCTCTCATTCCTTTTTCCATTCCTTCTCTCATTCCTTCCTCTAGACCCTCCTTGCTTTTGCCGCTGATAAGTGTACGCTCGCGACTGACAATGTCCCAGTAGCGGTCGTAAGACTCTAACTCGCCGATGGTAAATGCCGATTCTTGCAAGATACTTAAGGCTTGTACCAGCTCCTCGGACTCGCTCATGCCATTGGGAACCAGCGAGGTGCCGTCTTTTATTTCGGTTAGAAAGCGCAACCACAGCACCATCATCTTCTTGTCGCTAA
>JBKECH010000002.1:0-77901 GCA_047974415.1 Bacteroidales bacterium
CAGGCTCTGTGAAGATTATACCGTTCAATTAGAAATTAAGAACAATACTATAGTAGAGCACAATTTACCTTTAAAACTTTAGCGGACACTAATAATTTCAGGCTTTATGTCGAATGTGGTGGGTAGACTTTAATGGAAAATAGAAAAAGTATTCGAATTGCAACACAAAAGAGCATTTTGGCGTAACGTTTCTTTAAAAAGTTTTATCTTGGTAGAGGGTGTATCAAGCGCTTTCTTCGAAAAGTTTTGGCTTGATAGAGGGTGTATCAAGTGTTTTCTTCGAAAAGTTTTGGCTTGGTAGGCCTAATGATTTTTTAGTTTCCAAATCTCACCCACTCTATTCGACATAGAACCTAATTTCAATTATATCTTGACCAAGACCTTGGAAAATGATTTGGCAACCTTGATAGGCGGATTATAATCCATCTTAGTTGAGCTATAATAAATAAATAAAATCGCCGTGTACAAATTATACACAGCGACTTTAGCTTGGGAGGCAAGGGATAGCACCTTAGCCTCTATTAGTTTATGACGTTCGACCTGTTTTCTAGTCTAAAGACACACGTTTCATGCCTGTAACTGTAAGGGCGTTGTCTACGCTCTTAAGGTATTGTTGAACAGTTGATTTGTTATCCTTGATGAAAGGCTGATTTACGAGAGTACTTTCCTTAAGGAACTTTTTAACGGCTCCTTGTGCTATTTGGTCTAGCATTGCTTCGGGCTTTCCTTCTTGACGAAATTTTTCTTTAGCTATTTCAAGCTCATTGTCAAGAATGTTCTGAGGCACTCCAGATTCATCGATGGCAACAGGGCTCATTGCCGCAACTTGCATCGCAATATCCCTAGCTACCTGATTGTCTATAACCTTATTAAAACCAGCGAGAGTTGCAAGTTTGTTGCCTGGATGGATGTAAGACACCACACACTCTGTATCAACACATTCGTATGCAGAAAGCTCAATTTTCTCACCAATCACCCCTGTTTTCTCAGTAACAATCTCGGCGATGGTGTGAGCTCCGATTTTAAGAGCATTAAGCTCGTCGAGGTTTGTAGCCTTGTTTTTTATTCCGATTTCCAATACTTCCTTTGTAAAGGCGACGAAATCTTCGTTCATTGCCACAAAGTCGGTTTCGCAATTTAGAGCAACAATAGCTCCGAAAGTTCCTTCTGCATTTGTTGCTGATAGTACAGCTCCTTCCGAAGCATCCCTATCGGCACGTTTCATTGCTACAGCCTTTCCTTTTTCGCGGATGATTTTTATCGCTTCGTCAAAATCGCCATTTGCCTCTGTCAGTGCTTTTTTGCAGTCCATCATGCCGGCTCCTGTTGCTTTGCGCAACTTCATTACGTCTGATGCGGATATAGTCATTTTTTCTTTTTTATTGATGATTAGTTGTTTTCGCTTTCGTCCTCAGCCTCTACGTTTTCGGTTTTTTTTGCCTTTTCGGCTTTTGCGGCAGATTTTTTTGCTGCTTTGGCTTCTGATTTTAATTCGGACTTAGCTTCCTTTGTGTCTTCCTTGGCACGTTCATTTTTACGTTCGTTCATGCCCTCTTTTACAGCATCAGCTACTTTGCTAACTATTAGTTTTATAGACTGCGATGCATCATCGTTTGCCGGAATGACAAAGTCAATACCATTAGGGTCAGAATTAGTGTCGACCATTGCAAACACGGGTATTCCCAAGCGTTTGGCCTCGCGTACAGCTATTTTTTCTTTCATTACATCCACTACAAATAACGCCGCAGGTAGGCGTGTAAGGTTGGCAATACTTCCTAATATTTTTTCCAACTTAGCTCTTTGACGGCTGATTTGAAGTTTCTCTCTTTTTGATAGCGACTGCCAACTTGCCTCTTTTTCCATCTTGTCAATGGAATTCATTTTCTTTACAGCCTTGCGAATGGTAGGGAAGTTAGTAAGAGTACCTCCTGCCCAACGCTCTGTTACATAAGGCATTTCTGTCTTACTGACAATTTCCGATACTATGTCCTTAGCTTGTTTTTTTGTAGCAACAAATAGAATTTTGCGTCCCGATTTTGCAATTTGTTTAAGTGCAGAAGCAGCTTCGTCTAGTTTTACTACAGTTTTGTTTAGGTCTATGATATGGATGCCATTTTTCTCCATAAAAATGTACGGAGCCATATTTGGATTCCACTTTCTTCTTAGGTGTCCAAAATGAGCACCTGCCTCTAATAACTCTTTAAAGTTTGTTCTTGACATGTTTTTTTGTTTACGTTCTGTTTGAACCAACCGTCGTGTAGCCTCTTGATGAGAGTCTCGACAGTTTAGATACTAAACAAGTTTTTATAAATAATAAATTAACGTTTAGAGAATTGGAATTTCTTACGTGCCTTAGGTTGTCCTGGTTTCTTACGTTCAACTTCACGAGAATCGCGAGTCAAGAAGCCTGCTGCCTTAAGTGCTGGTCTATATTCGGCATCTACCTGTAGAAGTGCCCTTGCAATTGCCAATCTTAATGCCTCGGCCTGTCCATTGATTCCACCTCCTGTAAGGTTTACTTTAATTTTGTACTGTCCATTTACTTCCACTTCTTCAAGTGGCTGACAAACAACGTACTGAAGAATTCCTAAAGGGAAGTACTCTTTGTAGTCTTTGCCGTTAACGGTTATTTCTCCTGCTCCTTCGCTCATGTATATTCTGGCAATGGCAGATTTCCTTCTTCCTATTGTATGTATAGCTTCCATCTTACTTGTTCACTTTAATTTCGATTACTGTTGGAGTCTGAGCCTCATGTTTGTGTTCTTCTCCTACATACACATGTAATTTCTTGATTACCTGTCTTGAAAGTTTGTTTTTAGGAAGCATTCCTTTCACGGCTTTCTCGATTAGACGCTCGGGGTACTTAGTAAGGATGTCGCTTGCTGTTTGTACTCGCTGTCCGCCAGGATAACCCGTATGACGGATATACTTCTTGTCTGCAACCTTATTACCTGTAAGTTTTACTTTCTCACAATTGGTAATGATTACATTGTCTCCACAATCAACATGTGGTGTAAAGTTCGGCTTGTGCTTACCTCTCAAAATCATAGCCACTTGGGTGGCTAGGCGTCCTAAAGGAACATCGGTAGCATCAATCTGAACCCACTCCTTTTGCACGGTAGCCTTGTTGGCAGATACCGTTGAATAACTTAATGTGTTCACTACTTCTTTAAATTTTAAAATTTTACTAACTAGATAACGAGGTTTAAATCTCGTTATCAATAACTTAAAACAATATTATAATAATCGGGACTGCAAAATTACATTCTTTATTCCTAATATACAAGTGTCTGTAATCTTTTTGTTGTGATTTTTCATTTACTCTATGTCTGATATTATCCGTGATGGTGCTTTAAACATGGCTGTATAAGACTTCTAGCATCCTTGCTCATTATTAGCAACACCTAATGTCGTTTTTATGCAAAAACATTTCTTGTATATCGTTAGTTGTTACGCCACTTATCGCCAATCATAATTCTTTATTATTTACAAGACATATACTTGCTTTATGTACTTTAAACCCCTACATTTGCCCACTTAAGAATAACAATAAAAAAGGAGGAATCCGAAATGAAAAATTATGCACTATCAAAAGTGGAGGACGCTTTCGTCAAGGAAAGCGAACAATCTCTTGGAGATGTAAATGTTCCATACGTTCTGGCAGACAACTTCCCTAAGTTGGGACTGTTGGCAGCAATGCGCTTTATAGAGTGGGTTGCAGAAAATCCGAACGGAGTTATCAGCCTGCCAACAGGCAAAACCCCAGAGTTCTTTATAAAATGGACACAATACATCCTGAAAAATTGGGATAAAGATAGCGTAGTGGAGATGCGAAACCAATACAATATCGGCAATATCCAAAAACCAAGCCTGTCGGGCTTGCAATTTGTCCAAATTGATGAGTTCTACCCGATTAACCCCGAGCAAGCAAACAGTTTCTACAAATACGTTAACAACTACTATATTAAAGGCTTCGGGCTAGACAAAAACAAAGCTCTACTTATAAATCCTGACGAGATCCCCCTCGCCGAAGGAAAGTCCTATAAAGAAATATTCCCCGATTTAGATGTTGACTTATCACTAAGATATAGAACTGCACAAAATAAAGAGGAAGAACTGCAGCAGAAATCAATCCTCATGATTGACGATTGGTGCACACAATACGAAATGAAGATAAGAGAAAAAGGGGGTATTGGCTTCTTCCTTGGAGGTATAGGTCCCGATGGGCACATAGCTTTCAATGTTAGAGGTAGCGATCATTTCTCAACTACAAGATTAACAAAAACTAACTTCGAAACACAGGCGGTTGCTGCGGGCGATTTAGGCGGAATCGAAGTGTCTAGAAAACGCCTTGTTATAACAATCGGATTGGAAACCATAACTTACAACCCTGATGCCGTAGCGATAGTATTTGCTGCTGGCGAGGCCAAGGCTGGAGTTGTGAAAAATGCAATAGAAGGCGAAATATCAAACGAACACCCTGCTACTGTTCTGTCGAAACTTAAGAATGGAAGATTTTACTTAACAAGAGGTGCTGCAAAACTACTTACTGCTGAAATTGATAGGTACTACCAAACTGGTGAATGGACACCCGAGAAAACAGAAAGGGCCGTTTTTGAACTTTGTAAAAAACTGGAAAAATACGGAGAACATCTTACTATCGAAGATTTGAAAGGCGATAAATACACAAGCTTGATACCAAACTTGTCCATGAAAACCGTAGAGGAAGTAATGGATAGAGTGGAAGCTAAGATCGTCAAAGGGTTTACCAAGTCTAAGGAAGAAACCTATTTTCATACAGGACCTCATCACGACGATATCTTGCTTGGACTGATGCCTATAATTGCTCGCCAACTGAGAGAGCCGTCCAACAAATTCCATTTCTCGGTTCTTACCTCGGGTTTCACTGCTGTGACTAATAGCTTTGTAATTAGCGCACTTAATGACACACTTCAGTTTATTGCTGATGATAAAATACAAATGCTGAACTACTCAGACTTTTTTACAGAAGGATATAAGCATAAGTGGGATAAGGATATCTATCACTACTTGACAAATGTCGCTTCGCATGAAGAAAAAGAAAGACGTAGAGGTTTGTCACACAGGCTTGTAAGAGATTTGATTACCATTTATGGCTCTAAAAATAGACAGGAACTGATAAATACAATAGACGAAATAATAAGCATATTACAAGCTTCTTACGACGGCGAAAAGAACCCTCCTCAAATTCAGAAGCTGAAAGGTATGATTAGAGAGTTCGAAGAAGAATTAGTATGGGCTCACTATGGAGTGCAGGTGGAAAACGTTAGCCATTTAAGACTAGGGTTTTACCAAGGAGATTTATTTACGGAACAACCCGAGAAATCCCGAGACGTTATTCCTATTCTTGAAAAACTGAGAGAGCTTAAACCAACAGTGATAAGCCTCGCAATGGATCCCGAAGGAAGTGGTCCCGATACACACTATAAAGTGCTACAAGCTATAGCAATGGCAGTAGAAGAGTGGGGAAAGGAAACAGACTTGTCAAACTTAAAAATACATGGATACAGAAATGTTTGGTTTAAGTTTCATCCATCAGAGGCAGAGGTCTTTGTACCAGTATCGCTAAATACCATGTCTACCACTGATGCTTCGTTTACAAACTGCTATTTAAGTCAGGTAAATGCATCCTTCCCATCTTATATGCACGACGGAAAATTCAGCTCCTTGGCTCAAAGCATTTGGGTAGAACAACTGGATGCAGTACAGTTGCTACTTGGGAAAGACTATTTCTATATGCATCCTCGCCCTCTTGTAAGGGCAAGTCATGGAATGCTTTTCTATCGCGAACTTAATGTTCAAGAATTCTTGAACATAGCAAAAGAACTGGAGAAATCTGTCGAGTGTGCTATCGACATAGAAATATAAAATGTGTTCCAAGCAATTGAACCAGAGCCAATAAGTAAAGGTGCAACAATAGGAATAGTTGCACCTGCAAGTGCTATTAGCGAACCACTTGAGAAATCAATAGAGCTATTGGAAAAGCACGGATTCAAAGTTCAATTGGGAAGACATATATACAAGACTCATCGTAGCTTCTCAGCCTGCGATGAGTCTAGATTATCCGACCTACAGTGGGCATTAGACTCGCCAAGTATCGACGCTGTTATATGCGCCAGAGGTGGCTATGGTTGCCAACGAATAATTGACAAACTAGATCTAAGTTCCTTTAGGAACAAACCTAAATGGATTGTAGGTTTCAGTGATGTTACTGCCCTACACAATTACATCCTTTTGGAGGCTAAAACTTGCACCATTCATGGAGCAATGTTGTCGACATTTTTAGAGGAGAGTAGGGAGAGTTGTGATTTAATTCACTTACTAAAACTATTGCAAGGAGAAAGACAAATTTATGAACTTGCAGGACACAAAATGAACAAAGAAGGCGAGTTCTATGGACAGATGATAGGTGGTAATCTCATGTTGCTTACGACTATGATTGCAACACGCTACAAACCCAACCTAAGAGGAAAAATATTGTTTGTGGAAGACATCGGAGAGGATTTGTATAAACTAGATAGAATGATGCAAATTTTGCGCCTAGGAGACTTAAGCAAGATAGGAGCTTTGGTGTGTGGATACTTTACCAATTGTAAGAAAGGTGAGCCAGCCTTTGCCGAAGATGCCTACTCAGTGATACACAATGTGGTAAAAGAGTATGAGTTCCCCGTGTGTTATGGTTTTCCATCGGGACACGAACACCCCAACAAGGCATGGATACATGGCAAGAGATATAAATTGGAGGTATCTAAGGAAAAAGTATTTCTCAAATAGTAAATATAGTATCAGTCTCTTATTTTAACCCAGATTATATGCATTGGAACGCCGTAGCGGCGAGTGTATAAAGCTTGATAAGACAAGGTTTTTGGTGAGTAAAGACGTAATGCATGCATCTGAGTCTAGCAGAGCGTTTGTTTTGAAGATATTGGAGCACCTAGCAGGAAAGCTAATGCATGTTTCAGGTTTAGGTTGTAAAATTGCTATGCACTTCGTTTTTTTATTGTACTATTGTAGCAAATTAGTGTTATAAAATAAAAGAATGAATCCTTTCGATATAACGATACTCGGCAGTAGCGCAGCAGTGCCAACTAGACACAGAGCCTTGTCGTCACAGTTGCTGAACATCAACGGCAAATACTTCTTGATTGATTGTGGAGAGGGAACACAACTCCAGCTTAAGAAATTTGGAATACATGTGTTAAAGATTGACTGCATTTTTATTTCCCATCTTCATGGCGATCATTTTCTCGGACTTATCGGACTTTTATCCACAATTGACATTCTAGGACGGCGTAAGGCTGTAAATGTTTATTGTCCCACAGGTGTTAAAGAATATGTAGAGTTTTACTTGAATCTCTTTGAAAGTGAGGGGTTTGGATTTAAAGTAAGCTTTGTCGAGCACAACCACAAAAGCCCAGAAATAATTATAGACACTAGCTCGCTAACAGTCCAGAGCATTCCTCTGAGCCATAGAGTGCCTACTTGTGGTTTTTTTTTCAAAGAGAAGCAAGCGCTCCCAAATATCAGAAAAGAAAAAATAGAGGTTTATAATATACCCATAAAAGAAATTATCAATATAAAGAAAGGTTCGGACTTTGTTGCCGAGGATGGACGTATTATTGCCAATCACTTGTTGACAAAACCGTCGCCATTGCCACGTAGCTATGCATATTTTTCCGACACTCGTCCGAATCTTGAGATGGCAAAGCTAATAAGTGATGTGAACGTATTGTATCATGAAGCTACTTTTGGTGAGGAGTTTAAACAACAGGCGATTAAGACGGGGCATTCCACTGCCAAAGAGGCTGCCGAGATGGCGAAAGTTTGCAGTGCGTCAAGACTTTTTATAGGACATTTCTCTGCAAGATACAACAAGGTAGAAGGTCTATTAAATGAAGCACGCTCTATTTTTAAAGAGACCTATGCTGTCGAAGATGGGATGAGAATAGAATTGTAGATTGCGAGGTTGTCTGGGAATCTACTATCTCTCAAGCCCCGAAGAGACGGCATTATTAACGCAGGTATAGGACTTTATGGACGGACTTTAGCTATAAACTTCCTCTCTGCGAAGTATACTAAAACAAAGAATGAAATAAATAAAAACGAGTTTATTGCAAATAGCCCTGCTGTGCTTGCTATCCGTTGCTGTATGAGTAAGGACAATGTGTATATGATGATTGCAGACATGAGGTACATAAAGGCCTCTTTTATCTTATAATTAACGTGAAAATGTTTTTGACCCTCAACATACGAAACAATACACATCAGACCATAGCCGAACATTAGAGCCATTGCAGAACCGATCATGCCGATTGCTGGGACTAAGATAATGTTTAAAATTATTATTGATATTGCTCCTAGGGCAGAGATGCTCGCTCCTTTTTTTGTCTTGTCGGTAAGTTTATACCACACAGACAGAACATAATATACTCCCAAAAATAAGTTGCCAAGAAGTATAAACGGCAGAATCTTTAGTCCCTCCCAATATTCTTTAGGAATAATCAGTTTTATTTGTTCCTGAAACAGTAATATGCCTAAGAAGGCTATGAGCCCAACTATGACAAATAAGTTTAGGGTGTCTGCATATATCTTCCTGTCCGCCTCTTTCCCTCTTGAAAAGAAGAATGGCTCAAATGCATATCTGAACGCTTGAGTGAACATGCTTAAAAGAACAGCAATTTTAGTATTTGCCCCATAAATCCCCAGAACTCTTAATGCCTCATCTCCGTTGTTTAATAGCTTGGGTAGGAGTAGCTTGTCTGATTGTAGCCCAAGCATACCCATTAACCCTACAAACATTATGGGCAAACCGTAGTTAAGCATTTTTCTTAGTAGTTGTCTGTCGAAGATAAGTTGCTGGCTTCTGATGTACGGCAATAACATCACAAGAGTAGTTGCAGATGCCAAAAGATTAGAAATGAATATATACGCCTCCTTACTGTCATGTAAGTATATATCATCTAGCCATTTGATGTGATATCTATTAATTAGATATGGGCATAATAGCAGAAAGAACAAGTTTGCTGAGATGTTGACGGCAATATTTACGAGTTTATATATGGCAAAAGTTCTAGCTTTATTTTCTAAGCGCAAATATGAAAACGGAATGGAGCTTATTACGTCCAATCCGACAATGAGCGCCATGATTACAATATAGGATGGTAAGGTGTTGCCACCAAGATAACTAGCTGTGGGTGTGCGTGCAAACCACGATATTGCAACAAAGAGGAGAGTCGATACCGAAAGAGTTATAAATGCAGTGGAGAAAGAGCGATCTTTATTCTCTTTGTCGGTTGCAAATCGAAAGAATGATGTTTCCATACCATAGGTAAGAATAACAAGAAGTACGGCAACATAGGCATACAGCTGTGTTACAACTCCATACTCCTCAGGCTTAAGTACTGCTACGTACAGAGGGAACAAGGCCCAATTTAGAAATCGCCCTAAAACACTACTTAGCCCATAGATTGCAGTATCGCTAAACAACTTCTTTAATGATGACATGTCTCTGATAAGTTTTTGATAGAAAATACAATAAAATCACTTCTTGTATGCAGTCTTGCCTTGAGGTCGTCTTTTGTCGGGATGATCCGACTCGAACGGACGACCCCCACGTCCCGAACATAGTACGCTACCAACTGCGCTACATCCCGATTGCAATAATACTTGCAAAGTTAGTGCTTTTTAATAATAAAAAGCCATCACAACAGGGTGATAGCTTTGATGATATCTTTTTTATCTTGCTACTTACTTATTTCTTCACTCTTTCGAGGTAGTTGTTGTTAGAAGTGTCAATCTTAATAGTATCGCCAGTGTTGATAAACAATGGAACCATAATCGTTGCTCCTGTTTCTACTGTTGCCTGCTTTAAGGCTGTAGAAGAAGCAGTGTTGCCTTTTTCAGATGGTTCGGCATAGGTAACTTCCATCTCAATGTTGGCAGGCATTTCTAAGTTTAACGGTGTGTCGGTATCAGCATGAATTATTAAGTCGCAGACCACTCCCTCTTTCAGGAGGCTCTGGTTGTCTATCATATTTTCTTCCAATAGCACTTGCTCGAAAGTTTCGGTGTTCATAAAATTGTACCCAGTTTCATCTTTGTATAGATATTGATAAGGGCGACGTTCAACACGGACAGTATTTATTTTGGCACTAGATGGGAACGTATTATCCAAAACTTTGCCTGTCTTTACATTCCTAAGTTTTGTTCTTACAAAAGCAGCCCCTTTTCCTGGCTTAACATGTAGGAATTCGAGAACAGAGAAAATGTTGCCGTTGAGCTCTATGCAAACTCCTTTTTTGATGTCAGATGTACTTGCCATATCTTCTATTAATTGTTCATTGATATTAAAAATTCTTCTATTGAGTTGGAGCGCATTAATCTTCCTTTTAGGAATTCCATTGCCTCCACCGAGTTCATGTCGCTAAGGAATTTACGTAAAATCCAAACCTTGTCTAAGATAGCCCTGTCCATCAACAAATCTTCGCGTCGAGTGCTCGATGCGTTGATATCAACTGCAGGGAAGACCCGTCGGTTAGAGAGCTTTCTGTCTAATTGCAATTCCATGTTGCCAGTTCCTTTGAACTCCTCGAATATAACTTCGTCCATCTTAGATCCCGTTTCCGTAAGAGCAGTTGCAAGGATAGTCAGCGAGCCTCCTTGCTCAATATTCCTAGCCGCTCCGAAGAAACGCTTAGGTTTGTGAAGTGCGTTAGCATCAACACCTCCCGACAGCACCTTGCCCGATGCTGGAGCAACGGTGTTGTAGGCCCTAGCTAATCTTGTAATAGAATCTAGGAGAATCACTACATCATGCCCACACTCTACAAGGCGTTTAGCTTTTTCTAATACGATGTTGGCAACTTTAACATGTCTGTCTGCTGGCTCGTCGAAGGTTGATGCTATTACCTCGGCATTAACACTTCTTGCCATGTCTGTAACTTCCTCTGGACGTTCGTCAATAAGTAGAACTATCATATACACTTCGGGGTGGTTGGCGGCAATGGCGTTTGCTACTTCTTTTAGAAGCACGGTCTTTCCTGTTTTGGGTTGTGCTACTATTAAGCCCCTTTGTCCTTTGCCGATTGGTGAAAACAAATCAATCACTCGGGTCGATAGATTATCAGTCTTATTGCCAAGAAGTTGAAACTTTTCGTTGGGGAATAATGGAGTTAGATGGTCGAAGGACATCCTGTCTCTTACAAACTCAGGGCTTCTGCCATTGATTTCAAGAACCCTGAGTAAAGGAAAGAACTTCTCGCCTTCTTTTGGAGTCCTTACAGAGCCCTTGATGGTATCGCCAGTTTTTAATCCGAAGAGCTTTATTTGAGATTGAGATACGTAGATGTCGTCGGGCGAAGAAAGGTAGTTAAAATCTGCAGAACGCAAAAAACCATATCCATCTTGAACGATTTCTAATACTCCCGTATTTATTATATGTTCCTCAAAGTTGAACTGTGTTTTGTTTTTGGCAGTATCTTTATTATTTGGCTGTTGGTTGTTGTTGTTGTTGTTGTTGTTGTTGTTGTTGAGTTTCTTTTTACTCTTGATTTCTCTGTCGTGTTTATTGTGGTCTTGTTTTTGGTCTTTGTTATTATTGTTTTGGGTTGGAGCTTGTATTGTGCTTATACGTTTTCTGGTTTCAGATCCAATTTTTTCATATTTTCTTCGGGGCGAATTTGGTTCTTGGATTGTTGGTCTTTGTCGTGTCGTGTCGCTCTCTTTTGCTCGTTGTCGGCTGATGTCCTCGAAGTCGGTAATGAGGTTGGTGAGGTCGGAGATTGGTTTTTTTTGTTGAGGTTCATTTACGCTTGCTATTGGCGTTGTGGGTTTTGTAGTCGGAGTGTTAGCTGTATTTCTTCTGCTTGTTGAAATTTCCTGCGCTTTCAGAATTTCTTCTATCAGCTCGCTCTTTTTGAAACGTTCAGATCTTTTTATGCCAATCTCTTTTGCGATGTCTCTTAACTCTGAGACAATCTTTGATTTAAGATTTAGATTACTATACATATGTATTTTTGATTTATTGTCAGGTGTTTACGTTGCCATGCTTGTTATGGCTACAATTACCTATTTCTTGTTTTACAACTGTAAAACTGGTAATACGAGCGAAATTTATACGTGATTAATTGTGAGAATTCTCTGCAAAGGTATTATAAATGTTATACCGACCAAATATTTTTTTGAAAATTACCGTGTCAAGATAAAAAAATACCACTTGCTATATACCCCATCTGTCCAGCTTGACATCGAAGCCGGCAAAGAGAAGGAGTCTTAGTACAAAATTGTTTATTAGCTCATCTATTGTGCTCTCTTCTGAGTAGAAAGACGGTGATGCGGGATAAATAACTCCTCCACTACTGGAGATTTTTTGCATATTGGCAATGTGAATGTTGTTGAGAGGACTTTCACGGCATACTAAAATAAGTTGACGGCGTTCCTTTAGCATCACATCCGCGCTTCTGCTTATCAGGTCATTGGAAATGCCGTTGGCAATGCGTCCCAGCATTCCCATTGAGCAAGGACAAATGAACATACAGTCTATGCCACCACTGCCAGATGCAAGGGGTGACATAAAACTATGGTTATCTTCAATGATGACTTTATTGGAGAATGTCTGAGCTTGTGTTAGCTCCTTCTCCCACACTATTTTTGCCGAGTCGGTATAGACCACACGCAAGCTGCTCCATTGCTTGGCAATATCCATCAAGCTACTTATTAGCTTATGCGCATATATAGCGCCACTTGCGCCTGTTACTCCTATTGCTATGTTGGGGCGACTTGTCATCAGTAGGTGTCGGCAATAGACATAAACTTGAAGTCGTCGGTATTTACCTGCTGATTATCGTCAGACTTAAATTTAATATTATACTCCTTATTCGGGAGGATATCAATAAAATTGTCAGAAAAATGCCCCTTCGTTTTCTCATTGAAAACATAAAGATTCTTTAATAGTTTATCAGATTTGATATTGAGTGTTAGAACATTCCCGTCCGCAGTGAAGCTTATCTTTGGTTTTGTGTCCTTTGGAAGGTCCAGTTGCTTGACCCTTCTGTTATAGAATAAATTGCGACATAGGATATTCCCCTTGCTCTCCACCTCAACTTCCAGCACACTGTTACCTCCCAATGTTCGTAGCTTTGGACCATCAAGGGGGTACTTGGCAAGTGCTTGTGCGGTATTTGAATTCATATCAAAGGTTTCGCTCCACTCGCTTCTTAGCTCGCCAGAGAAGCTGATAACCTTGAAGTTGGCGGTGCATGGCAAGCTGCCAGTATGCACACTGTCTGATATCATAATTATCTCCAGACTTGAACCTCTTTTTACGGGCGACACTACAAAGTTAGCAAAAGCTTTCTTTGCAAAATACTGCTCGGCCTTCCAGACTCCGTAGTAGTCTATTGACGACCATGAAGCCACTGGCCACACATCGTTCAGTTGCCAATATAACGAGCCCATACAAACCGGTTTGTGCCGACGGTGTGCCAACATACCTTCCTTCATCCCCTCTGCCTGCAAGACCTGTCCAACATACAAGAACTTGTCAAAGTCCTCAGGAATGTGATAGTATTTATCCATGTACCATTTTATTCGAAGGTTGCCAATGCCACTACGTTGATGCGATGCCATCACTTCCGATTCAATGTCCCAATCTTCTTCTTTTGTATATTTCTTAACGCTGTGGAAGATTGGAAACGACTGGAATCCGTATTCGCTCACAAATCGAGATTTATGCTCTTCAAAGCCCGAAAACTCTTGTTGCCCATGCCATACTCCCCAGTAGTGCATATCGCCGTCGTTGGCGTTTGTTTCGTCGGAGCGCACCTTGATATCGCCAGTGGCAGGCGACGACGCCCAATAAGGCAGATCGCAATATTTGGAAACCTGTGTAGGCAATAATTCGTGGAAAAGTGCTAAATAACCATTCCAAATCTCTTTTTTCTGTCCCTCGTCGTATCGCTCGCGCCAGCCCCAGCCCATGCCAGGCTTATCGTAGTTTGCCCATGCATTTTCAATCTCATTGTTGCCACACCAAAGCACTATGCTAGGGTGGTTTCTTAGTCGCTTGATGTTATAGGCGGCTTCGCTTGCTACGCTGTTCAGAAATGTTGAGTCCCATGGATACATACTGCAGGCAAACATAAAATCCTGCCAAACCATCAGTCCATATTGGTCGCACAGCTCGTAGAACTTCTTGTATTCATAGATGCCTCCGCCCCATACTCTTATCATATTCATGTTGGAATGGCGGGCTGAGCCAAGGATGTGCTCGTAGGTCTTGTCGCTTACTCGTGCTGGGAACACATCGTTGGGAATGTAATTGGCTCCTTTTGCAAACACAGGAATGCCGTTAACCTTAAAATAGAACGGAGTTCCCAAGGAGTCCTTTTCTGTAATCAGCTCCACCTTTCGCAACCCAATCATGTCTTGCTCTCTGTCCACCAGATCATCGTCTTGATATAGCTCACAAACGAAATTATAGAGGTTTGCTTTGCCCATGCCATTAGGCCACCATAAGTCAGGCTTACTAATCTTGATAGGGATGTTTATTGTTGTCTCAGATACTCCAGTTTCTGCCTTGGCAACAATAAGACCGTTGGCTTTAATTACAATCTTTGTGTCCTTGAACTGTTCGCCTCCCAAAGTTATTTGTGCAATCAGCGAAGCCTCATCCTTATTAACATCCACTTGTTTATAGTAGATGTCGTTTAGTTTAACGGAGTTCCACGTCAGTAGGGTGATAGGTTTCCAAACCCCAGATGTTACTAGCCTTGGTCCCCAGTCCCATCCAAACTGATAGGGAGCTTTGCGGATGTATGGACTAACACGTTGCTCGTCTTCCAAACCTCCGTTGCTGGCTTGGTCGTTGCTGGCAGGCAAGCGGTATTTGCGAGACTTAAGAATATGCAAGCCCTCTTTTATTGGAGACTTGAAGTAGATGTTAAGCTCATTGTTCCTTTGTGCAAGCTCCTTGATGTCAACAGTGTGTCCAACAAACATATTGTCGGTCGAAAGGATTATTTTACCGTTCAAGATAACCTCTGCATAAGTATCCAGACCGTCAAATTGTAGCTCGATGTGTTCTTTGCTTAGGCGCTCCTCGTCAATTTCAAAATTGCAGCGATACACCCAATCCTTCTTGTCAATCCACTGTTGGTCTTTTTCGTTGAGACGGTAAAAAGGGTCCTCGATTACCTTGTTGTTTAAGAGGTCTGTATGCACACATCCAGGAACACTTGCCTGCATCCACTTATCTGCCGAGGCCTCCTTAAAAGACCACGAGCTGTTCAGCTCTGTTTTTTCTATCATGCCGTTGTTGGTACAATTGGTAAATAATACTAATAAAAGTAGGGGAGTAAGAGACTTATTCATAGTTCACTAAAATGATAAATATTCTCGTCAAAGGTACATATTTATTCCGATTTGTTGAAGGGCACAGCAAAAAATAAAATATGTCTTAAGCGACAGTTCGCCAGCCTTTCCCTCGCCTTCTTGCCCGAGACAAGAAAATACTGATGGAGAGCTCTCGATGAAATGTTATGCGAGCAGAACTTGCTAGGCACTTAGTTATTCGTATCTTTGCTAACTATACAAACATAGTATTATATACCATGTCACATACGCATTTGCATTCACACTCTCATCAGCACGACCATCACCATGTGCATCCATCCGCAGTTTCGCACAGCCGAGCCTTTGCCGTAGGCATTGCCCTGAATGTTATATTTGTAGTTGTAGAACTTGTTTACGGACTGATAGCTAATTCCTCAGCACTGCTTGCCGACGCCGGACACAACGCAAGTGACGTACTGGGACTAGTCTTTGCTTGGACAGCTGCATGGCTTGCCACCATTCGTCCACACGGAAAGTACACCTACGGACTACGAAAGTCCACCATTCTAGTATCCATACTGAATGCCCTCCTATTATTTGGCGCTGTCGTCCTAATCGGATGGGATGCCATTGGCAAGTTCAAAAATCCCGCACCTGTTGCTGGCACGCAGGTAATAATTGTTGCTACAATAGGGATAATCATCAACACAGCAACGGCAATGATGTTTATGAAAGGGCAAAAGAACGACCTGAACGTTCGAGGAGCTTTTTTGCACATGGCTGCCGATGCTGGGGTATCCTTGGGAGTTGTTATTGCAGGCATACTTATCAATATTACAGGTCTGCAATGGATAGACCCCATCACGAGCCTTCTCATTATTATTGTGATACTCTGGAGCACATGGCGTTTGTTTACTGATTCCATAGACCTTGCCCTCGACGCCGTGCCGAAGAATATCAAGCTTGGAGAAGTAAAAAGTTTCATCCTCTCGCAGGGCGAAGTGCTCAATGTCCATGACCTCCATATCTGGGCAATTAGCACCACTCAGGTCGCCCTGACGGCACATGTGGTCGTAAATAGCAATCCGAACGATGCCTTCATCGGAGACTTGCAAAAGGAACTAGAGAAAAGGTTCAGCATCAACCATACAACCTTCCAAATTGAAAACGAAGTCATCGAAAAAGAGTGCCATCCCATAGTCTAAGAGACTAGTGCTTAAAAATATCGGACGGCACTCTTGTCGGCATTCTCGTCAGCAACTACGTAGTGTCTGTCTATAATGATGGGAGTCTGAACTAGAAAATTAAATATCAAGGCTTGCCGTTCTGTATGCTGGGAGTTTGTGAATTGGGAGTTTACTTGTGTAAATGGATAATTCGCAAAGTAAGCATAACGCAGATAGACGGACTCTACTTGCTACTTGCGTAGTCTTCTTGCTTGGTGGCTTTCTTTTTATTGCCAAAGGAATAGACAAGCGATATTTTTGCCTGCGAGTTGCGCAAACCATAGCTGTTGCGATGCGTTGACACCACTTGTCCATGAGTATTATTGCCAAGTGCTTGCCCATCTACCCTATAGTCTGATGTAACATTGAAGCGACTTTCAATTCTCACGGCAATACCTTTGCTCAGTTTCAGATCAAAACCTCCCATCACTCCAAAATTATGGGAATTATTATTGCCAGACCAACTGCCATTGCCACTACCATTGTTATTATAGCCAGTACTAGGCACATAGTGCGAGTATTTGCCCGTGCGCAGGTAGTTGTAGTTTATTCCCACGTAAGGACGAATAAAAAACTTGTCGTAGTACACCAACAAAGGCAGCGAAATGTTGTGCATCCCTGCACGGTAGTTATTGTTCAGCGCTTCGCCAACGCTAATCGAACCCTGTGCGTAGTACTCCTGGCTGTCGCTAATGCCAAAGAGGTAAGCATACTCCAGCCCTGCTCTCAGCCCGAAATGCGAGTTGTCGAAATTTCGCTTTGCGTACATGCCTCCAGAAAGCATCGGAGCAATGGGTTTGCGATACGATTCGTGCTTATAGTTTTCGTACCAAATACCCGAACCAAGCGAAACTTCATAACTAGTTTGTGCCATCACCATTGTTTGGAAAGCAAAACCAAAGACAGCAAAAAAACCTAACTTCCTCATAATCTCTAAATTTTTAATGTTTTCATTAACTATGATGGAGTTTATCGGAATGGTGGCACTTCTGTCTTCAGAAATCAACATTAAATTTGCTAATCCTGTGGTAGTATCGATATTTAAAATGCTGACAAACTTCACCTTGTCGAGCAATAGATTATTTATCTCTGCTTGGACAAAGACCGTATCGTACACCACAAGCGTGTCGTAAACAATAACATCCTCGTATACAAACACCGTGTCGCGCTGAGCCTCGGCATCTGGCAACATCCAAAGGAGCAGGAGCAAAATGCTTGCTAGCTTTAAGTTACTTTGCATTTGCGCTGTCAATTATAATTATGGTGTCGCGAACAATTAGTTTCTTGCGGACAAGTCTACTTTTCTTTACGATTATAGGTTCTCTTTCCTGACGAACCTCTTTGTTGTAGGAAGTGTCAGGTTCTGATACGTGTTCGGTAGGCTTGTGCAGCGCAGTGTCGGTGCAGACATCCGAGCCTCTTTCATTTGCGTGTCGGAGGGTGTTCGTTGGCACGTTTAGTGGGCTGTTTGTGGGCAGTGTTTTATCCTTGCTAAGGCCGTAGAACAAAGCAATGCTCAGAAGTGTAGCTGTCAGTATACCTACTCCCGAATATACGGCAAATTGGCTAGCCATACTAATCTTGGGAAGGAGAATGCTGTGCCACTCCGTTGTTGTGGGAAACGCCGAATGCCGAGGGCTGATTTCAAGATTAAGCAACCTACGTCTATACAATTTATCGACACTTCCAAATTTGCATGGAATGAGCATCAGTAGAAAACGACTTTGCTTGTGTCGTTCTTTTTTGCTGATGGCATCTTGCAACTTGCGTCGTGCTCGTGCCAAGTGCGACTTCGATGTGCCGATGCTGATGTTCAACTCCTTGGCAATATCCTTGTGCGAGTATCCGTCCAGCACATACATATTGAACACCAAGCGGTGGTGCTCGGGCAGTGCCTCTATCATCTGTAGAAGTTGCTCTATGGTAAAATCGGAGTACATATCATCTTTGTCTTGACTAGCAAGGAGGCATTGTGTCAGCTCCTCCTTGTCGGTTTCGTTCCAGCGCTTACTTTCTCGCAGGTACATCAGTGCAGTGTTTACAGCAATCTTGCGTAGCCACGCATCGAAATGCCCCTTGCCACTAAAACTTTCTGCCTTTTGCATGGCAACAACAAAAGCGTCTTGGGCAAGGTCTTCTGCAAGCTCTTTGTCTGAAACATATCTATAGCAGACAGCTATCATCTTTGCAATATTCCTCTGGTAAGCCTCCTCCCAAAAAATCTTTTTCAAATTCATAAAAAGACATCTTTTATCATGAAGCCAAGGACGTCCAATCCTTAGCGCTCAAATACAACATTGTACTAATTTGATGCAAAGTTGCTAAAAAGGTGGCACTTTTTATTCATCAATCTTCAATCATCGTTTGCATGGGCGATGGGCATGTACTACCTTTGTCAGACATAGACAATCACAAAGCAATTATGACACAAAGCAAGAAATCCTATTACATTCTGCTAGCCTTTCAGCACATATTGGCAATGTTCGGTGCAACAGTATTAGTCCCAGCTCTAACGGGGCTAGACCCATCCATCGCTCTGTTGTGCGCCGGAGTTGGCACCCTAATCTTCCACTCCGTAACGAAATTCAAAGTACCATCATTCCTTGGTTCCAGTTTTGCCTTCATAGGTGGCATACAGCTAGTGCTAGAAAAAATGGGCATGGCGGAGCTCAAAGGTGGTATTATTTGTGCCGGCCTTGTATACATTCTGATCTCCCTTTTCATCAGGCTATGGGGCGTCGAAAAGATAAATAAGCTTTTCCCTCCAATTGTCGTAGGTCCTGTAATAGTTGTCATTGGGCTACGCCTTAGCCCCATCGCAATCAGCAACGCTCTGTATGTCGATGGTGTTTTCAGCCCAAACTCTCTTATAATTAGCTCCATTGTCATCATAAGCATGATTATCAGTAGCGTGCTTGGGCGCTCATTCTTCCGCCTTGTGCCAATCCTGACCTCCGTAATTGTGGGCTACATTGTTTCGAGCCTATTGGGAGTTCTAAATACTGATGCCATCGCCTCGGCACCGTGGTTCACCTTTAGCAACGACACCATAATGTCTACCATCACAAGCGTCCCTCACTTCTCGTGGAACGCAATCCTGGCTCTTGCCCCAATAGCTCTTGTAGTATTCATGGAACATATCGGCGACATCAAAAGCAACGGTGCAGTAGTGGGCAAAGACTTTGTGAAAGACCCTGGTTTGGACCGGACAATCCTTGGCGACGGCTTGGCAACAATATTTGCAGGATTGGTGGGAGGACCAGCCAACACCACCTACGGCGAAAACACAGGCGTGCTGGCAGTTACCAAAAACTACAACCCCTTTGTACTGCGTATTGCAGCCGTGATGGCAATCTTGCTAAGCCTCTTTGGAAAATTCGGTGCCGCCATTAGTAACATACCCCTCGCCGTGATGGGTGGAGTATCAGTAGTGCTGTTCGGAATGATAGCAACAATAGGCGTGCGGACAATGATAAACGCACAGCTAGACTTCGGACACTCCCGAAACCTAATCATAGCCTCCATAATATTAGTGTGTGGAATTGGCGTTTCCGAAATCCCATTCTCCGAAACAATCAGCATGTCGGGACTAACAATTGCTGCCTTCTTGGGAATAATTCTAAATCTGGTACTGCCAAAAGATATCTAAACAGCGCCGTCATAAACCGACATTAGAGTTAAAGTCACTTTCTTGCTTAGCTCCTACTTGGTGTTTCCGTCAAAAAACGCTTGGATTGCGCTAACTCCTGATACTCCTAGTCTGATTTGTTGCCTTGTGGGGCAGATAACATCGGGCAGTACTACCACCTGTCCATAAGATAGGGTCGAGGGTCCACAGGTGTGCCATTTTTCCTTACCTCGTAGTGCAGATGCGCACCAGTCGAGCGACCAGTGTTGCCAACCTTGCCGATATATTGCCCCTTCTTAACCCTCTTGCCAACCTTCACCCTTATACGCGACAGGTGCGCATACACAGTTGAGTATTGCGAGTCGTGCTTGATTGTTATCATCTTGCCATATCCCGATTTTCTGTTGCGCTTAGCGTAAGTAACAACCCCCTCTGCTGCGGCAAACACATAAGTACCCTTAGGAGCAGCAAGATCCTGACCAGTGTGCATCCGACCATTGCGCATGCCGTAGTTCGACTGGCTGGTGATGTCATGTTTCTTTACTGGATAGATGCTCGGATAGGCGGAATGCACTGTTCTTGATCTAAGACCACGTGCACACGAACCTAGAAAGATAATACTGATGATAAATAGTAAGACGACAAAAGTTCTTTTCATTTCTGCAAAACTGTTTTTGCCAAAAATAGGAAATATATCCTTGCAGTCAATAAATATTACTTATTATTTCCATTTTGTTCCTTCTATCAAACAGTCCTTTTTTTTGAATATGAAAAATCTGCTCATAGGCAAGGCAGACAAGCCATTCGTACCTGAAACCTGAAGTCCTATGCGTCCGATTTTAAAATAAAATCTTTCAGTCTGGATGAACAAGCAAATACTCGAAAACTTATGAAAATACTCCTTTTGATGTGTGTAAGTCTTTGTTTGTCAGTAGGAAATATCTATAAAGGATGATGAGTGCGCAAAGCCTCCAGATTTGAGTATTTATGCAAAGATGGCAAGTTGTTTTTGCATAGGCAATTCTCAGGCAGTTAAGATGCAAGCAATTGTACCTAAACGCAAGATGTATGTAAGTGCAAACCTATGCTTGAAGCATGACCTGCGAACATTTGATGCCTCGTGCAAGTGATCGAAGCTCAACCTACGAACATTTGGAGCTTTGTGCAAGTGATTGAATCTCGACCTGCGAACATTTGATGCCTCGTGCAAGTGATTGAAGCTCGACCTGCGAACATTTGATGCTTCGTGCAAGTGATTGAAGCTCGACCTACGAACATTTGATGCCTCGTGCAAGTGATTGAAGCATGACCTACGAACATTTGGAGCCTCGTGCAAGTGATTGAAGCTCGACCTACGAACATTTGGAGCTTCGTGCAAGTGATTGAAGCATGAATTGTTAACAGACGGTGAATAATGCAAGTGATTTATTGATCATCTGTTAACATTTGGAGCTTCGTGCAAGTGATCGAAGCATGAATTGTTAACAGACGGTGAATAATACAAGTGATTTATTGATCATCTGTTAACAATTGGAGCTTCGTGCAAGTGATCGAGGCATGAAATGTTAACAGATGGTGAATAATGCAAGTGATTGAAGTGCCAAAACTAAACATCTCAAAATACAAGTGATTGAGCCTAGCTAAAAAAAGAGGCTTGCGACAAAAAAAATATTTGCAAGAACTGTAAGAGTGAACGTTTGGATGAATGTTTGTACTGTTGTTCCATGAGTTGCTATTAATTGGAATCGTCATATGATAATTGAGCCATGGAAGTTTTATGTGTTTAGGATTCTGCAATAAGCTGTAAGCTCTAAACTTTATGTTTTTGCTGCTTTGTTAATCACCCTTCTGTGTGTATAGTTAGGCTTGTAGCTTGCAAGCTATAGCTTACTGCATGTTTGTTTCATTTTTGAGTTATAAGCATATACATTCTATCTATTAATCTTTGCCAGCACAGAAATTGTTATATTTGCCAGACAGATACCATTTGTGGTGTATGTTCATGAAGTTGGTGCTTTGTAACAAAGCACCAAGCTCCAAAAATGTGATACTATTGTCGGGGCATAAATCTGGAATTGGAACTTATTAATTGTGCCCTATATATAAGAATATTCATGGCTGGAGTCAATATAAAAAAAATAAGAGGGATGAAAGAGCTAGAAGACAAGTTGATGGATGAGGTTATTGAGGTGGTGGCACAGTGCTCGCACAAGCAAGGAGCTGGCGCCTATATAATTGGAGGTTTTGTCCGAGACCTAATGCTTGGACGCCCATCAAAGGACATCGATATTGTTACTGAAGGCCGAGGTATAGAACTTGCCGAGATGGTGGCGCATTTGCTGTTGCCAGTTCCGAAGGTATCAGTTTTTAAGACTTACGGTACAGCCATGTTTCGGCATAAAGATATGGAGTATGAGTTTGTGGGAGCGCGCAAGGAGTCGTACAGAGCCGATTCGCGCAATCCGGATGTAGAACCTGGTACAATTGAAGACGACCAAAGGCGGCGAGATTTTACCATTAATGCGCTGGCAATTAGTCTGAACGCCGATAACTACGGCGAGCTTGTAGACCCCTTTGGGGGAATGGAAGACCTGAGGCAGGGCGTGCTACGTACACCACTCGACCCCGTGGCGACATTCTCGGACGACCCCCTGCGTATGATGCGAGCAATACGTTTTGCAACGCAGCTGAACTTTCGTATCGCCGATGATGCTATGACTGCCATAAGGGAGCAAAAACAAAGAATCGAAATCATATCCAAAGAACGTATTGCCGACGAACTTAACAAAATAATGATGAGCAGAACCCCGTCGGTAGGATTTAAGCTCCTCGACATAACGGGGCTTTTGGAGATAGTCCTACCAGATGTGGCAAGGCTAAAAGGACGCGAGGAAATAGATGGCATCGGACATAAAGACGTGTTCTATCATACCTTGCAGGTGCTGGACAAACTCTGCGAGAACTCCGACGACCTCTGGTTGCGCTGGTCGGCATTGCTTCACGATATCGGCAAGCCACAAACCAAAAGATTTGTGCCCGGAGTAGGGTGGACGTTCTACTCGCACAACTTCGTGGGCGAGAAGATGGTTCCGCGAATATTTAGACAAGCGAAACTGCCACAAAACGACAAAATGAAGTTTGTGCAGAAGATGGTAGGATTGCATATGCGCCCAATTGCATTGGTGGAAGACGAGGTGTCGGACTCTGCCGTGCGTCGTCTGCTCTTTGATGCTGGAAACGACATCGACCAGCTGATGACTCTATGCGAAGCAGACATCACAACAAAAAATGACAAGAAGGCAGAACACTTCCTTTGCAATTTTAAAAAGGTAAGAACCAAACTTGTAGAAATAGAAGAGAAGGACGCTCTTAGAAACTTCCAACCACCGGTCGACGGCGAGGAAATAATGTCGATGTTTGGGCTAGCACCATGCCGCCAAGTTGGCGACTTGAAGGCGGCAATAAAAAATGCAATCCTCGATGGCGACATACCAAACAAGAGGGAGCAAGCAATAGAGCTACTGCTGCAAAAAGCAAAGGAAATGGGCATCGAGGCAAAAGATGAAAACTCAGAACCTTGACGCACGACTCTTGACTTCCTGACGCACGATTCTCGACTTCTGACTTTATGAACAAACACTAGCTAGTGGCTGTCCATAATGTCAAGAGTCTGAACTATAAAGTTAAATATCAAGGCTTGTCGTTCTGTATACTGAGAGTTTGTGAATTGGGAGTTTACTTGTATTCGCAAAGTGAGCATAACGCAAATATTTGACTTCATAGACGAACTCTAGTTAAAAAGCTCTTTCTGCTTTAAGTAGCTACCCGGATTCAGACCCATTACTTTCTTAAATTGCCTGTTGAAATACGACAAATTGTTGTATCCGCAATTAAAGCAAACCTCCGAAATGGACAGGTTGCCCTCGATGAGCAACTTGCAAGCAAAGCCAATGCGCACTTCGTTAATAAACTCAGTTATGGACTTTCTGGTTTTCTGTCTGAAAAACCGACATAGCGATGCGGGTGTCATGTTGGCAAGCAATGCCAAGTCTTTCAGTTTTATTTCCTTGTCAAAATTCGACAATACATAGTCGTGAATCTTATCAATGCGCCTAGAATGATGTTTTTGGTAATGTTCTGCAAATGGAATGCTCGACAAAATAGTCTCATCCTCCACTTGCGCCAATTCGTTTAGCAGAGTCAGCAAACTTGTCAGCCGTTCAAATGCTGATTGTTGCAACATCTGGTGCAGGCTTTGCTTAACGAGATGCTTCGCCGATAGATTATAGCTAATGCCTCGTGCCGATAAGCCAATGAGCCTCCTGATGGAAGACATCTCGGGTAGCTCCCATAAACCATCGCCCATGAAGTTTGCCCCGAAATGTAGAACAATGGCACTAACCTTCTTCTTGGAATCTTTTCTAAAATAACTATCATCACTTCGCCATACATGTGGCAAGCTGGCACCTAGCAATACTAAGTCGCCACTGACAAACCTCGATATATCGTCGCCAATAAAACGAGTACCCTCGCCCTCGATAATGTAAACCAGTTCCAGCTCGGAATGATAATGCCAATGGTCGTGGAACATCGGTTGCTTGTCCTCGCGTATGGCAATGGACTGATTGGGTTGCTTGGTGAGCTTGAAATACTGAGCTTGCATGTAACTTTTCTTTGTTAGTGTAATTGGTTGATCCTCGAATTTGAAGCAAATTTACCCTTAATTACTTAATCGTGAAAAAATAGTTCAAGTTACAGGTAAAATTATTCTAGTAACCGCTTTGGTAATGTTGTAGTTTTGTAAGAGCAATGTAAAGCTTAAGTGACGGTTTGAGCGTGGCGTGCTCCACTTGGAACTTTGTGAGGTGCCACAATTATTTGAAAATCAAAAAATAAATGATTATGATAAAAACTAAGAACACGTTAATTTATCTGCTTCTGTCCATGTTGTATACTAGTAGTATTTACGGGCAGCTGACAGTTGCTCCACATCGATTATCTGTCGAGCCGACAATAGTGAGCCTAAATGGGAGGTGGAACTTCCATCTGTCTTATACAAAACCCTTGTCCGAAGTTGGAAAAGAAGCCGACAGATGGTCTACAATAGAAGTGCCAGGCGAGTGGGCAATGCAAGGCTTTGAAGTTGAAGCAGGCAAGGCTGGAGTTTACTCTCGCACGTTTGACGTGCCAAAATCGTGGAAAGACCATAAGGTATTTGTGCGTTGCGATGCAGTTTTTAGTGCTGCCAAGCTCTTTGTTAATGGCAAAGCCACTGGCACGCACACCGGCCCGATGGTGGCTTTTGAAAAAGAAATTAGCGCATGGTTAGAATATGGCAAAGAAAATAGAATAAGCATTGCCGTAACTGCCGAAACAATGGCAGATACTCTGATGTCTGGAACTCAATACGCCGCCCATCAGCTGGGAGGGATTGTGCGTAAAATATATCTGTATGCAGTGCCAAAGGTCTATTTGTCGGACTTGGTAGTAAGCACACCTTTCGATGCTGACTACGAAAATGCAAAACTAAATATCAACGCAAAGCTAAATAATGACGCCTCGCTTACTAGTGCTGAAGTGTCGGTGCGACTGTTCGACCTTAGTGGCAAGCTGGTGGCAATGCCAAATGCAAAGCAAAATATAAAAATAGATGCTCAAGAAACCCCACTCTCTTTGTCATTCCCAATAATGAAACCTCTGAAATGGGACGCCGAGCATCCCCATCTATATAAATTGGAACTAGAACTTAAAACCTCTGCTGGCACGGAAACCATTATCAGGAAAATAGGCTTCAGGAAAATTGAGGTGGTAGGGAATCAACTCTTTGTAAATGGAACAGCAGTGAAGCTGAAAGGGGTGAATAGGCACGAGGTGCACCCCTTGCTGGGGCGTAGTCTTACACCCGATCTGTGGTGGCAAGATGCCAAGCTGTTTAAGCAAGCAAACGTAAATTACATCAGGACTTCGCACTATCCTCCTGCCAGGGAGTTTATAGAACTCTGCGACAGCATTGGGCTGTATGTGGAACTCGAAAATCCAATATGTTGGGTGGGGCATGGTGCAAATGCACATTGGGTAAAGAACAACCCTAAAGATGATGGCTTTTACAAGTATTTTGAACAGATTGCTAGTGCCGACTTGAGCTTTTTCCGAAACCATGCCAGCATCATAATCTGGTCGATGGCAAACGAATCAATGTGGACAGAGAACTGGTCTAAACTTGCCGACTTCTATGCAAAGGAAGACCCTACACGCCCAGCCTCTTTTCATGATCAAGCATACGGCGGATTTAATAACTACGGTAGTGGGAAGATGCCGGTTGCCAATATTCACTACCCCGGAGCAGACGGTGCTAGTATTGCCGAAGACTTTGAGCGCCCACTCTTGTTTGGCGAATATGCCCACCTGAATACCTACAACCGCGAGGAGATTGTAACCGACCCCGGAGTGCGCGATGCGTGGGGTAGGGGCTTTCGTAGCATGTGGGAGAAAATGTATAAAAGCCGCGGTTGCCTTGGTGGCGCTATCTGGTCTGGTATCGACGATGTGTTCTATCTCCCCGACGGACGGGCGGTTGGCTATGGGGAATGGGGACCAATAGACGGCTGGCGACGCAAAAAACCAGAGTACTACCACATGAAGAAGAGCTACTCGCCCGTGAGAATACATAACCGACATGTCGCCCTGCCAAAGGATGGTCAGCCCATACGTCTGCAAATAGAAAATCGTTTCGATTTTACAAACCTAAACGAGTGCCAAATTTATTGGGAGCTCGACGGCGAAAAGGGAACACTTAAGATGAATCTGCCTGCTAAGAAGACTGGAATCCTAGATCTCTACCCAAAGACAAGAGACCTGAACGGCAAAATACTTATGCTTCGCATAGTGTCTCCTCAGGGTATAGAGGTGGAGGCGTGTGCGGTGGAAATAGGAGCTGTGAAACGAGACGATTTCCCTTTCCAGAAAATATCGACTTCTGAGCTTGAAACTATTCAGGCGGAGCATGAACTAGAAATAGTTGGACGTGATTTTAAGTGGTCGTTCGATCTGACAAATGGAGTGCTAAGCAGTGCAAATGTCGATGGCGAGCAAGTATTAAACGGTGGAGCAGAGCTAATGATGCTCGACCTGAGAACAGGACCATGCAACACGGAACATAGCCTAGAAATACCAACCCACAACTCTCTGTGTACAAACAAGGAAGTGAAAAGGGTAGAGTGGAAGCAGGTGAAGGATACTGTGCGAGTTGTGGTGGAAGTAAACTATAAACAGGCCGAGGGTGAAATAATTTACTCCTTTGCGGCAGGTGGCAATTTGAAAGTAGACTACAAAATGAAATCGAAGTTAAAGATGGACCCTCGACAATGGGGACTCGTATTCTCAGTTCCTAAAGAATCTGAAAATTTGCAGTGGTATCGCAAAGGACTGTGGAGTTGGTATCCTGACAATCACATTGGTCGTACCAATGGTAAGGCAGTACCTTTTAGTGATAAAGCTCTGCGCATAGAATCGTTCGGACAAGAGCCCAAAGACGCTTGGTGCTTTGATGCCACCTCGCTAGGTACTAATGATTTTAGGGCTACTCGCGAGAACATATACTGGGCAGCTCTTTCAAATTCGGCAGGGCGTGGGCTTACCGTTCTTTCTGACGGCACGCATGCTTTTCGGGCTTTTGTAGACGGCGCCGAGAAGATTAGCTTCCTAGTAGCAGGCTACTCGACAGGTGGTGGCGACCTATTTTTTAGTGGGCATTATGCCAAAGAACGTAAAAGCTTGGAGGAAGGTAGCGAGTTCGGATCGTCGGCAACATTGCAATTGGTGAAGAAATAAAGAGAACATAGAAATAAATATAAACAGATTAAACCTCCATGCAGTAGGCTATAGGCTGTAAGCTATAAGCCTAACTACACATAGGAGGATGATTATAAACCAGCAAAAGCATAAAGCCAAAGGCTTACAGCTTATTGCAGAACTTTAAAAAAATGAAAAGTATAAGCCTGATAGTATCAGTATTGTTAAGTGCTTTGATAGTGCAAGCACAATTTACATTCGACCAGAAGAAGTTGGCAACAATTCGATGGTCTCCTGTTCCGAAAGAGTTTAAGGGGCTTGAAGATTTTAAAATCAGCCTTGATGGGACATGGAAGTTTAGCCCCTCGCCTGAAGAATCTTTCCAAGAAAAGAATGATGCAAGCTCATGGCAAGATATCGAAGTGCCCGGAGAATGGGTGATGCAAGGTTTTGAGGTGGATGCAGGTAAGTCTGCAGCTTACCACAGAACATTTAGTGTGCCAAGTAGTTGGGAAGGATGCCGTATCAAGTTGAAGTGCGAAGCTGTCTATAGTGAATGTACAATCTGGATTAACGGACAAATGGTTGGAGGGCATCTGGGAGGTTTTACAGCCTTTGAGCTTGATATTACTGACGCTGTGAAGAAGGGAACAAACACCATTGCCATGTCTGTTCGTAGCGAGAGTGTTGTGGATACTTTGTCGTCGGGATCGCAGTATGCTGTACATCCCTTGGGAGGAATTTCGCGCTCTATATATTTGGTGGCACTTCCTGACGTGAACATTGCCTCTATGCATGTGCAAACATCTTTCGACAAATTGTATGAGAATGCTGTTTTAGAAACAGAAATCAACTTGGCAAACGAAGCCTCGACGGGGCGTACAGCCGTTTTGCACTTTCTTCTTACCGATGCAAATGGCACTAAGGTTTCTTTCGACGGAGAGGCGCAAATGACTGTCGATGTTGAGAAAGGGATGCAAACGGCAATTAAAATGAAGATGGATGTAACAAAGCCCAAGAAATGGGATGCCGAACATCCCAACTTGTATTACCTGAATTGTACGCTCTTTGTAGACGGTAAAGAGCAGACGACTGTTTCTCGGCGCTTTGGATTTAGGCAGATTGAGGTGCGAGGCAATCAGGTGTTTGTTAATAATATGCCCATCAAGTTGCGAGGAGTCTGCCGACATGAGGTTCACCCTTTGCGAGGCCGCTCTTTGAATGGCAATCAATGGTATGAGGATGTGAAAATCTTTCGCGAAGGCAATGTGAATTACATACGAACTTCTCACTACCCACCCAGCGAGAAACTTTTGGAAGCCTGCGACGAGCTGGGGATGTTTGTTGAGGTGGAGGGACCGTTTTGTTGGGCAAGTAAAAAGAACGTGAACAACTCAAATTATTTTGAAGCTATTGTACAGCCAGTCCTCGAGATGGTGGAGATAAACAAATCTCATCCCTCAGTTTTGATATGGTCAATAGCAAACGAATCCTATGACTTTGATGATCTCTTCAAAGAAACGTCAGACCTTGTAAAGAAAGCAGACCCCTCAAGACCTAGGAATTTTAGTCAATACGGACCCGACGGCGATGGCGGATATTTGGAAATTGCAAACAACCACTACCCCGGACCAGGAGGCCCAGAGAAGTATAAGAACTACGAGCGCCCAATTACCTTCGATGAGTATTGCCACCTGAACGCCTACAACCGTTTTGAGTTGATGACAGACCCTGGTATTCGCGACTATTGGGGAGATATCCTCTATCATATGTGGGAGAATATGTATGCATCCAAAGGTGTGCTAGGTGGGGCTTTGTGGGCCGGTATAGACGATTCGTTCTTCTTGCCGTCGGGCAAGGTTGTGGGATATGGAACATGGGGACCAATAGATGGTTGGCGAAGACCTAAACCTGAGTATTGGCACATGAAGAAAATATATTCGCCTGTGAAAATCAAACTCATCAACGGCGTTGGAGATAAGGCAGTAAAACTCTCGATAGAAAATCGCTTTTTCTTTTCTAATCTGAATGAGTGTCGCATTGAGTGGAGTAACAATAAAGAAAAAGGGCAGTTGTCTGTCGATGCGCAAGCCGGAGCGAGTATAGAAGCGACATTGCCATTTAGCTACGATAAGCTGGAGAATTTAAAGCTAAGGGTATATAAGGATAGTGAAGTTCCTGTTGATGAGTATTCTTTCGACCTTTCCACTCCTAATATTGAAGAACATAAAGAGACTGACGATGAGTTTCATTGGAGCACAAAAGGAAGTACGCAACTTGCCGTTAGCAACAAGATAAGAGTTGAGATAGGAAATAGAGCTTTGCAAGTTTACGATTCTAAGGGTAACAAGGTCATGGATGGATTTCCAACGCTCATGTTGGTATCTGCCAATGACAAAGGCGATACGCAGATGACAAAGCAAACTCCCGACTACACTTTGTACTCGCCAACGGCGTCTAATCGTCGTATTCATTCCATCGACCTTACTAAGAACGACGAGGGTAGTTTTACTGTCAGTCTTACAGAGGGCTACGATGAAGCCGTAGGTACATTGCAAATGCATTTCTCTGCCGATGGTGCGATAAACATGGACTACTCCTACTCGATGATGAAGAATGAAAACTTCAGGCAGTGGGGTCTTGCCCTAAGACTGCCAGAGAATTTTACGAAGTTGAGATGGGAAAGAAAAGGATTGTGGACAGTATATCCCAAGGATCATATAGGACGTCTTGCGGGTGAAGCTCTGTTAACGTACAGCCACGATTTGTGTGGTTTGGCAGGACCATCCAAACAACCTAACTATGCCTACAACCAAGACCAAACGCAATATGGTAGCAATGATTTTCGCTCCACAAAACGCAATGTTTATAGAGCATCATTAAGTTCCACCAAGCATAGTAGTCTAAACCTGCTGTCGGATGGAAGTCAGCATGTACGTAGCTGGTCGGAAGCTGGAAGTGTTCATTGGCTGATTGCTGATTACGACAATCCTGGGTCGGAACGATTCCTCCGGGGATATAGCTCGCACGCCAGACTGTATGACATTCCCCTTACACGAGGACAGAAGATTAGTAGCTCTATAAGACTGAAAATTACAAACGAATAATTACAATGACTGTAAATAATTGGAAAAACGATGAAGAGCTTTTCGGGTTTATCCGTAATGAGCTCTATACGGCTGTGGTTGGTGATATAATGGACAAGATGGGACTAATCCATCAGTTTCTTCCACCACAAATCAGACCCTTGAAAGAAAAGATGATGCTTGTAGGGCGAGCAATGCCAGTGTTGGAGGCAGATTGTTTTGAGGAGTTGAGTCCTGACTCGCAAAACCCATTGATGAACAAAGCTTTTGGATTGATGCTGGAAGCTCTAGACGATATAAAGCCAGGAGAGGTCTATATCTGTTCAGGTTCTTCGCCATCGTATGCGCTTGTTGGCGAATTGATGCTTACACGTGTTAAGATGTGTGGTGGTGTTGGAGCTGTTGTTAATGGTTATTCGCGAGACACACATGGGATATACGACGTTGGCTTGCCAGTGTTCTCCTACGGACCTTATTCGCAAGATCAAGCTCCTCGCGGAAAGGTAATGGACTTTCGAGTTCCCATAGAAATGAACGGAGTGCGCATTGAGCCAGGAGACATTGTCTTTGGCGACATAGATGGGGTTTGTGTTGTTCCGAAATCAGCAGAAAACGAGGTGTTTTGCAAAGCTCTGGAAAAAGCTCGGGGCGAGCGAACAGTATTGAAAGCCATTCAGGGAGGAATGGGCGCTGTAGAGGCATGGAATAAATACCAAATAATGTAGTTTGTGGACATACAATATAACGATTAAGAAGAAGAAAAATAAATATTGAAAAACTGGCTGCCAGCTTGAAGCAATAGACTAGTGCTGGCAGATAAATATTGCATACATGAAGATTACAGATGTGAAAGTATGGTTGGTTGAAGGAGTAAAATACAACTGGACCATGCTAAAGATATATACCGATGAAGGGCTAACAGGTGTTGGTGAAGCAACAAATTGGCCAGGGAGTCAGATTGTCGAAGCGGCAGCAAAAGATGCAGGGCAACGGATAATAGGGCTTAACCCCATGCGCACTGATTTTATATGGACTAAGTTGTATCGAGATTTGAACTGGGTTGGTCCTTTTGGGGCAAGCATGTGTGCTATCTCGGGCATAGACATGGCCCTCCTAGACTTGAAAGCAAAAAAGCTTGGCGTTCCGATGTACGAACTCCTAGGCGGAGCATATCGGACTAAAATCAGACTGTATGCCAACTACTGGTTCACCAAAGGGGAGCATAATGCTGATGACTATGCCCGACAAGCCAGGCAGGTAGTAGATATGGGATTCAAAGGAGTGAAATTCGACCCTTTTGCACATGTCAATTATTTGTACGGCGAAGATTTAAGTACTGATTTAGGCTTAACAAAAAAACAACAAGACCGTGCATACGAAGTGAGCAAGGCTGTACGTAATGCTGTTGGCGAGGAAGCTGACCTTATGATAGAAACCCACGCAATGCTAAACTTTAAGACGGCAGTGACGATGGCAGAGCGGCTGTCTGAATTGAATATCACATGGTACGAAGAGCCAGCAGGGCCAGAAAATGCAAATACTCTCAAAGCCTTTCGGAAGCGGATAGACTCGAAGGTGTCAATTTGTGTGGGAGAACGACACTATACAAGGTTTGGCATCAGAGAACTGCTCGAAAAACAGATTGTCGACGTAATAATGCCAGACATTACTCGCTGTGGTGGTCCTTCGGAGATGAAGCGGATGGCAACGATGGCAGAGGCTTACAATGTGCTTTTAGCTCCACACAATCCCAATGGACCTCTTTCTACATTGGCAAGTGCTCATCTCTGCGCTGCGATTCCGAATTTCTTCCGACAGGAGTTTATCTTCAACGATGTCTCGTGGAGAGATGAAATAATAGACCACCCACTTGAGATTTGTGATGGTAACTTGATATTGTCGGAGCGTACGGGATTGGGTGTCGATTTGCTTGAGCATGAACTGGAGAAACATCCAGGCATAAGAATAGCACGGAACGGGTATTACATATAAAAAGAATGATATGTTAGCAATAGATTTGAAGAATAGGGTAGCCATTGTAACAGGTGTTTCGAGTGGTATCGGGGCAGGCGTGGCTAGGATGCTTGCCAAAGCAGGATGTAATGTTGCAGGATGTGCAAGAGCAAATGAGGATGAAAAAAATGTTGTAGCATTTCGTGCTAGCGTTGAAGAGTTTGGGCAGAAAGCATTTTACAAAAAAGTAGATGTAACAAATAATGAGCAACTACTGGCATTTGTGAGATGTGTTGCCGACGAGTTTGGCAAAATAGACATTGTAGTCTCCAATGCAGGAGCGAATATCTTTAAAGGTGCAGCCGATTGTACGGAAGATGAATGGGAATATAATCACAATTTGAATTTGGCATCGCATTGGCGTTTGGCAAAATTGAGCAAACAGTATTTGGAGAAAAGCAAAACTGGAGTTTTTATAATAATGAGCTCTAACCATGCTTATTCGTCTATACCTGGTTGTTTTCCCTACAATGTTACAAAAACGGCACTCACAGGTTTGGTAAGAGCAATGTCCATAGAGTGGGGGCCAGCTGTTCGGGTGCTAGGTCTGGCTCCAGGGTTTATCGATACTCCAGGAAACGATACATGGTTTAATTCTTTTCCAGATGCTACTGCCGAGCGTCAAAGAACGATAGACCTACATCCAGCAGGTAAGCTCGGAACTACCGAAGAGGTTGGAGCTTGGTGTGCTTTTCTGGCAAGCGATTTTGCCGCTTTCGCAACGGGGGCTACATATCTCCTCGACGGCGGTAGAGCCGCATTGATGCAAGATAATTAAAAGAATCAGGTAATGATAAATTGTTTAGATAAATTAGAACTTGTTGCTAACACTCCAAAAGCAAGACTCGGCGAAGGTGCAGTATGGCATCCTGTCGAGCAGGTTCTCTACTGGGTTGATATAACGGAAGGGAAGCTACATTGTTATAATCCAGCAAACGAGGAAAATCAGACTTTCTCAATGGGCAGCATGATTGGGACGGTGGTTCCTGCAAAAGGACGATTTAATGTGCTTGTGGCTTTGGAGACAGGTATTTATGGAAGGGCTCTCGACGGGGAGATGTTCAAGTTGGCAGACTATCCGCGAGAAGTTGCAAACAATAGATTCAATGATGGGAAGTGCGATCCCAAAGGCAGATTCTGGGTCGGAACGATGAATAAAAAAGTTATAGATGGAGCTGGTGCTTTATACCTTTTTGATGGACATCAGCTTGCCATAAAAAGGTCGGGAATGACTATTCCCAACGGAGTGGTTTGGTCGTCCGATGGGCAAACTATGTATCATGTAGACACTGCGGAATCTGCCGTTTTTGCCTACGACTTTAATCTCGAAAGTGGAGCCCTATCGAGGCGCCGAATTGCCATAAAAGTGCCACAAGAACTGGGTGTCCCCGATGGAATGTCCATAGATTCGGCAGATATGTTGTGGATTGCGCATTGGGGTGGCAAGGCTGTTGTCCAATGGAATCCTCTAACTGGTGAGAAGGGTAGAGTGATAGATGTCCCTGCTCCTCACGTAACATCTTGTGCCTTCGGAGGTGAGAATCTTAAAACACTGTACATAACGACTGCGCAAGAAGGATTGACAGACAAACAACTGCGAGAGTATCCTTTAAGCGGAAGCTTGTTTAAAATACCAATCGATGTAGAAGGAACTTATTCAGGAATATACGGAGAATAGGGAGGAATGTTTTGAAAGAAAACGACAGATGCGACAACATCTATCGTCTAAAAATATGATGCTGATAACATCATTTGTTCAAATTAACGATCACAAAGTGATCACTTGTTAAATTAAAAGCTTAAAGATATGAAGAAAATCTATGACTTAAAAATGAAGTTGATTCAAAGACTGCTTGTGCCTTTATTGGCGCTGATTGTAGGAGCTAATCTTCTTAATGCTCAGTCAGTAACGCTCTCCGGAACTGTTACAGAAGCCGAAACCAGAGCGCCTCTGGTTGGCGTGTCGGTGTTTATTAAAGGAACAACTATTGCAACTATTACAGATGTCGACGGTACTTTCTCTATAAAAGCAACACCACAGGCAAAAGTGCTTGTATTTTCGTTTATCGGGATGAAGACTAAAGAAGTCTCGATTGGTAGCAACAATGTTATTAACGTCAGCATGGAGAGCGATGCCATTGGGCTCGAAGAGATTGTGGCAGTTGGATATGGTATTCAAAAAAAGGAAAACCTGACGGGCTCGGTGGCTGTTATAAAAAACGAAGTCCTAGAAAATCGTCCGAATAAGGATGCTGTTGATATGTTGCAAGGTATAGTGCCAGGACTTAACATAACAAGGAGTTCTGGCAATATTGGAGAAACAGCATCCCTAAATATAAGAGGGACAACTACACTTGGAGAAGGCTCAAGTGGAGCTCCGCTGGTTCTTGTCGATGGAGTAGAAGGTGATTTGTCTATGGTAAATCCACAAGATATTGATAACATTTCGGTATTAAAAGACGCGGCGGCATCGTCAATATATGGTTCTCGTGCTCCATTTGGTGTAATCCTAGTGACGACAAAGAAAGGAACGAAAGGAAAAACCACAGTTAATTATAACAATAGTTTTAGGATAGGCACGCCTAATCACTGGCCAGATGTTTCCGATTCTGAAACATTTGCTTATGTAATGAATGACAATTTTAACAATGCTGGTTCTGGAGATTATTTTGGTAAGGAATGGTTAGATCGTATTATTCGCTATAAAAATGGAGAAAAAGTACCTATGATTTATGATAGTGACGGGCGATGGGTTCCTGGATATAATGCTGGACATGCCAATGAAAATTGGATGCGTGGAGTCTTTAGCAATCAGGCAGTGTCGCAGGAGCATAATTTCAGCATGAAGGGAGGAAGCGAAGATATTCAGTATTATATTTCTGGAGGTTTCTTGGATGAAAATGGACTCCTAAAGATTAATCAAGATAACTTCAAACGTTATAACATAACTGCAAAGGTTGACGCATCCTTAACATCCTTCCTTGAAATGGAGTTTATCAATCGTTTTTCAAGAAAAGATTACAAACGACCAACTTATCTAAATAGTAGTATCTGGAATAATATTTTGCGACAAGGGTGGCCTATCATGCCAATGTACGATGATAATGGCTATTTGTATGATAGCGCAGCAAGCCCTGTTTTGAAATTAAGAGACGGAGGTCAGCAAAATGAAATTAACGACATAAATACACATCAGCTTAGGCTTACTGCCCGTCCTATCAAAGGTTGGCAAATTGTTGGTAGTGGAACATATAAATCATCTAATAATTTTACGAGCTGGAATACTCTCCATTTCTACAATCATGATAAGGATGGCAATCCATATTATGCGGAGGGAGGCTCTGAAAGCTCTGTGCATGAGTACGCTTTTAAGTCTGATTATTACAATCTTAGCGTGCATTCCGATTATGAATTTAAATTAAATGTGCACGACTTTAAAGTAATGCTTGGTAGTCAAGTCGAGAACTATAATCAGCGAGATCTAACAGGAGAGAGAATGGGCTTGATATCCGATGAAATACACTCTTTAGGTACGACAACAGGAATAGACTCTAGAGGAGAAATTGTTGCTCCTTTCTTGGGTGGCGCTTATTACGACTGGGCTGTAGCAGGATTTTTCGGAAGACTAAACTACAACTACGATAATCGCTATCTTTTTGAAGCCAATCTCCGTTATGATGGTTCTTCTCGTTTCAGGAAAGATGCTCGTTGGCTCACTTTGCCTTCTTTCTCTTTTGGGTGGAATGTTGCTAACGAGAGTTTTATGAATATAGAAGAACTAACTCAGCTGAAACTGAGAGCCTCTTACGGCTCACTAGGCAACCAGAATACTAATGGTTGGTATCCAACGTATATTACTCAACCAGTAGGGATACAGAATGGAGGATGGTTGATTGATGGGCAAAAACCCAATACTGCATATGCCCCAGGGCTTATTAGTAGTAGTCTGACTTGGGAACGCGTTGAAAGCTATAATCTTGGATTGGATTTTGCCTTTTTAGATGGGCGTCTTAGTGGAGCCTTTGACTATTATGTGAGAAATACGCTCGATATGGTTGGCCCAGCTCCAGAACTTCCTAATGTTTTGGGGACTGCTGTTCCAAAGCAAAATAATACCGACCTGCGTACTTCTGGATGGGAGTTGTCTTTGGCTTGGAACGACGCTTCGAATTTGTGGGGAGATAAGCTTCGCTATGGAATAAATATAACATTATCAGACTCTAGAACGAAAATTACTCGTTATCCGAACGAAAGTAACAGTTTGACAACCTATCGAGAAGGTCAGATGCTTGGCGAGATTTGGGGTTATCAGACAATTGGTATTGCCAAAACTCAAAAAGATATGGATGCGCATTTATCTACATTGCCTAATGGAGGGCAGTTTGGAATAACCAATCTTACTGCAGGAGATATAATGTATAAAGACCTTAATTTAGACGGTAAGATTAGTTCGGGCGCAAACACATATGGCGACCCTGGCGATAGGAGAATAATTGGAAATAGTACCCCTAGGTATCTTTTTGGAACAACATTGACAGCAAATTTTAAAGGTTTTGATTTGAGAGCCTTTTTTCAGGGAGTGTTAAAACGAGACTATGCTACTTCGTCGCAACTCTTCTTCCCAGGAGGCTGGATATGGGATGTCATTGTACTAGACCAGCAACTGGACTATTTCAGAGCATCAGAAGATAGTCCACTAGGTCAGAATCTTAACGCATACTATGCACGCCCGATAAATAATGATGGCAGAAACACTCATGTTCAGACTAGATATCTGCTTAACGCATCTTATGTCAGACTGAAAAATCTTACGCTTGGGTATACTCTACCAAGTAATATGATAAATCGCTGGGGAGTAGGTAATGTGAGGTTTTTTGTTTCGGGGGAAAACTTATTTACGATAACAGGATTGACTAAGATTTTCGACCCCGAGCTTATTCACACAAACAATCAGAACTCTTATCCTATATTTAGGACAATATCTTTTGGGCTTAGCTTAAATATATAAAATCCTCCACAAAAAATAAATAAAATGAATACAAGTATAATAATTAAGTTTATATCAGGGTTTGGAATCATTGCGTTTTTATTTTCAGCTTGTAATGATTTCTTAGATAGAGAACCCCTTAGCGATGTTACTCCCGAATCGTATTTTACAGATGTTAGTCATTTAGCAGCTTATGCTATCGATAAATACGGATATATTCCTCACTCTAGTCCTGGCTACTGGATGCCAACGGATGTTAATACTGATAATCAGGCAACTTTATGGGCAAGTAGTGTTTTTGTGCCAGGAGAATACAAAGTTCCTTCAACTGGAGGTAATTGGTCTTTTGATGGAATAAGACAATGTAATTATTTCTTGAGAAGAGTGCTCCCAAAGTATAAGCAAGGAGAAATAACAGGGACTGATGTTGCAATCCGCCATCATATTGGCGAAATGTATTTCCTTAGAGCTTGTGTGTATTTTGGCAAACTACAGTCATTTGGTGATTATCCTATCGTTACTCAGGAATTTACAGACGATAAAGAGAATCTTGTAAAAGCGGTAAAAAGACAGCCTCGGAACTTAGTATCTCGTTTTATTCTTGCCGACATTGATACTGCCTTGTCGTACCTGTCTGATGTCTCGCCTGTTACTGCTAACAAAACCCAAATCAATAAAGATGTTGCTCAGCAGTTCCGTTCAAGAGTTGCCTTGTACGAGGGAACATGGCTCAAGTATCATAAAGGTTCGGCACGGGTGCCAGGAGGAGAGGGTTGGCCAGGTGTAACGGCGGATATTAATTATCCTGCAGGTGACATCGCTAGAGAATCGGAATTTTTTCTCGCCGAAGCCATGAAGTCGGCTAAGATTGTTGCTGATAAATATTCATTAACACCAAATGACGGAGGAGTACCTCAGCCTGGCGAGGCTCCAGTACCTTATGCTGTTGGGCAAAACCGATATTTTGAAATGTTTGGAGATGTAGACATGTCTGGGTATTCGGAAGTTATTATGTGGCGCGAATACAAAATAGGAGTGATGGGAAATCTTTTATCACGAGCTTTCCGTGAAGACAATGCTGGCATAGGAGTAACTAAATCTGCGGTGGAAAACTTCCTGATGGAAGACGGTAAGCCATTGTATGCTAGCGAGTATGATTATCAGGATGATAGTATAGCTCTTGTTCGTAAGCACAGAGACAATCGCATCTATTTGTTTTTGAAAGAACCAGGTCAGTATAACCTGTGGATTAATAAAGGAGCTGGTACTCACGAAACAAATTCAATAGAGGACTATCCCTGGGTAACAGGAGCTAACAACGGACACGAAGGTCGGATGTTTACAGGATATGCAGTGCGTAAATACATGAATCCAGATGCAGTTCATGCTATTAACACTGGGGGAGGGATAGGTTTTGTTGTGTTTAGAGCATCGGAAGCATACCTGAACTATATTGAGGCTTCGTATGAACTAAATGGAGCTCTGGATAACAATGCGCTAGAATATTGGAGGCAGTTGCGCAGTAGAGCACACTTGCCAGCAGACCCATTTGTAACGATTAATGCAACTGATATTTCGCAAGAAGCTCCAAATGACTGGTCTGCCTATTCAGCCGGTAAGCTACTTACAGATAATGTGCTATACAACATTCGCAGAGAAAGAAGATGTGAGCTGCTTTCTGAAGGATATAGGTATGAGGATCTTAAGCGGTGGTGTTCGTTCGATCAGTTGGAAACTCACCCATACATAGTTGAAGGCTTTAAGCTCTGGGGACAAATGCAAAATTGGTATAAAGAAAACGGTGTTTCTTATTTAAAGTACGCTTCAGACAAGAATGATAATAATGTCTCTCCACCTCCGTCAGCAGGGGGGAGCGTTTATTTGCAACCTTATAGAGCAAATGCAAACAATAAGGTGTACGATGGGTATAAATGGAATAAGGCACATTATCTGGAGCCCATTGCGGTATCCCATTTTACACAATCTTCTGTAGATGGCACTGTAAATGGTTCGCTAATTTATCAGAATCCAGGTTGGAGCAAAGAAGCTGATACTGGACCTACTAATTAGTATCTGTCCATGATGTTTCGTATTTAACTAAAAACAAATAATCATGAGTTTATTCGGAGGTTTAACGATTGTAATTATTGCGGGAATATTGCAAGGTTCTTATTTCCTGCCTATGACCTATACAAAGAGATGGGAGTGGGCGCATAGTTGGTTTGCTTTTTCCTTGCTTGGTATGCTGTTGATAAACTGGATAATTGCTTTTCTGAGCATTGGCGAAATAGGTGCAATTATCTCAAGCATACCAAGTAACTTAATGTTGCAGGTTCTATTGTTTGGACTATTATGGGGAGCAGGGGCTATCTTGTTTGGTAAAGCAATGGATATGTTAGGGATGGCCTTAGGATATCCAATAATTATGGGTATAAATGCTGTTGCTGGAGCTATTGTCCCTGCGTTGGTATTTTCGGCAGACATATTTTTACATTTGAAAGGAGTGCTTATTATTGTCGGGTCTATTATTTCGGTAGTCGGGATTGTATTTTGTGCATCGGCTTCTTCTCAGAAAGAGGATAAATCAAGGATGTCTCGCTACACGTCAATGGGTTTAATTTTGGCAGTGATTTCGGGATTTACTTCCTGTCTGCCTAACTTGGGGGCGGCATTTAGCAAGGGAATAACAGATATAGCAATCGAGCATGGTGTCAATAAGGCTATTGCAGGGAATGTTATATGGTCTTTGTTTTTCACTACAGGAGCAGTGGTAAACATGGGGTACTGTCTATTTGTTTTAGAGAGAAAGAGAGAAACTGCAGAATTTTTTAATAGTTATAAGACAAGGAATTGGGGACTGTTGTCTATAATGTCTCTGATGTGGATTGGCAGTTTTTACGCCTATGGTTATGGCTCTGTTGTGCTTGGAGATTTGGGTTTGATTGTTGGTTGGCCATTGTTGGTGTCTTTGTCAATTGTAGTAGGAAACTTATGGGGGATATTTCGAGGAGAATGGCGTGGAGCCCCAATCAAGGCTCGGAACACTTTGAATCTTGGAATGCTTGTTTTAATTGTTTCGGTAGTTGTCATTGCTCTAAGCAATTTGTTTTAATTGTTTTGGGCGGACTATTTTAAGTCCGCCCAAAATGTTATTTAAAAGCTTCTTTTATGGGTCTTCCAGTCCAGACTTGTGGAAATTCAAGATCAAAAAGCCATGCTATTGTCGCACCGATGTCATAAATCATGATGCTTTGTTGCATCTCAGGTTGTTGTTTAACTTCTTTGCCGTAGAAAATCAAGGGCACCTGCATTTCTGCCATTGTTTTCCCACCATGACCTTTGTTAATGCCACCATGGTCGGCAGAAACAATTACAAGGGTTTCTTTCTCAATGCCTGCATCTTTCAGTGCTTGTAGTATTTTTGCAAGGTGTTGGTCGTTTTTCTTTAGTTGCTCGTAATATTCGGGAGTGTCGTGACCAATTTTATGGCCCACGGCATCGGGTTCATCGAAATGTATAAACATCAGGTTAGGCTTCGAGCTAGTAATAATTCCCACTGCCTTTTCTAGCACCTCGTTGTCGCTGGCAGCGTTGACAACAGTATCTGTCATGTCTTTCTCAAACAAGTAGCCAATGCCGTCCCAGTTGTAGACAACTGCAGTTTTTAATTTTGATCTCTGGATTTTTATCTCTCCAAAGATTGAAGGGAAAATCCCTCCTTGCCCAATTACGCGCGAAGGTAATTCTGGAGTTTTGCTACCCCATTCTGTGTAGCCATGCAATTCGGGTGGTGAAGCCATTAGCATAGATGCCCAATTGACGGCCGAACTAGATGGTAGTGTTGACCTGCTCTTGAGGCTATACGCTCCATTTTTCATCATCATCTTTGCCGTTGGCATTTCTGCCTTGGGCACACTGTACGCACCCCAGCCGTCGAAGCCTACTAGAATAACATGTTTGATATTCTTGGGTGCCGAATACCCTTGAAACGAAAGAGTAAAAAACATCATAAACATCAAAAGTACTGTTGCTTTGTTTTTCATATTAATAATTTATCAAATAGTTTGGCAATATTGCCGTTTCACCAAAGGTACAAAAAACTTTATGGACGGACTCTATTTAGTGTCTGTCCATAATGTCGGAAGTCTGAACTATAAAGTTAAATATCAAGGCTTGCCGTTCTGTATATTGGGAGTTTACTTGTGTAAATGACCGATTCGCAAAGTGAGCATAACGCAGATATAGCTCATAAAGAACATTGTTCAGCCCAGCTTTTTACATGCTGTCCTTATTCTACTCACAGCTTCTTCTGTGCCAATTGTTGCAATGATGTCAAATAAATCTGGACCTGCATTGCTACCAACAAGCGCTATACGCATAGGGTTCATTATTGCACCGAAGTTCCATCCACTTGCATTCATGAACTCTGAGAAAACATTTTTTGTTGTACTCGCGTCATTTCCCGATGTCGTGGATATTATATCTGCTATTTTCAATAGCTTTTCTGATGTGTCCTCCTTCCATCTTTTCTCGACGGTTTTAGTGTCGTATGTGCTTGGTGCGAGGTAGAAGAAATGGGCTTGCTCCCAGAAGTCGGGTAAGAGAGTGATGCGTTCTTTTACGAGTGCTAGAACCTTGTCAGTATAGTTGTCGTCTGTATTTATTCCTTTTTCGAAGAGGACATTATTAATGAAAGGAATAAGTTTTGTATTTTCGGATTTAGATATATATTGATGGTTAAACCATTTTGCCTTGTCGGGTGAGAATTTCGCACCAGCTTTACTGATTTGTTCCATCGAGAAGGCGGAACACAGCTCGTCGAGGTCAAATATTTCTTGGTCTGTGCCAGGACTCCAACCTAGCAAGGCGAGCATATTCACAACCGCATCGGGAAGATATCCATCTTCTTTAAACCCCGCAGATACTGCTCCGCCCTTTTCCCATTTGAGCGGAAAGACAGGGAAACCCATCTTTTCGCCGTCTCGTTTGCTCAACTTCCCTTTGCCCACAGGCTTTAGAATCAAAGGTAGGTGGGCAAATTCAGGCTTAGCGTCAAGCCAGCCAAGACTTTCGTAAAGCAATACGTGCAGAGGCAATGACGAGAGCCACTCTTCGCCACGGATAACGTGCGATATTTTCATCGTATAGTCGTCCACGATATTTGCAAGGTGATATGTAGGCATCCCACCAGTTTTTAGCAATACTTTGTCGTCTAGCAATGCACAATCAAATTCCACCTCGCCTCTTATGGTGTCATTCGTTTTTAGTTTTCTGTCGTTAGGCATTTTAAACCTGATGACGTAAGGCGTGTTGTTGTCAAGTAATTCCAGAGTCTGTTCTGTTGTTAGGGAAAGGGAGTTCTTTAGCTCACCACGAGTTTTATGGTTGTAAATAAAGCTTTCGCCTTTAGCTTCGGCTTTTTCTCTTTCCGTCTTTAGCTCGTCGGCAGTGTCGAAAGCATAGTAGGCATTTCCAGAGGCGATAAGTTTTTGTGCGTATTGTGCGTAGTGTGGCTTTCTTTCGCTTTGGCGATATGGACCATATTCCCCACCAAAGTCTTGACCTTCGTCGGGAGTTATGCCGAGCCATTTCAACGAGTCGATTATATACTTCTCGGCACCATCGACATATCTCTCTTCGTCAGTATCTTCTATTCTGAGAATAAAAGTGCCGTTGTGCTTCTTAGCGAATAGGTAGTTAAACAATGCTGTGCGAACTCCGCCTATGTGGAGAGGTCCCGTTGGGCTGGGAGCAAACCTCACTCTTACCGAACTATTAATCATTTTATGTGCTTTATATTGTTGAATGTCAAAGGCTATCCTAATGTGATGGGATAGCCTTGAGAATGTTCTTATTATTACGGATTAGGAGTAGCCGTATCCTTTAATTATCCCTCGTTTCGATTCTCTTACGAACAGTAGAATGTCGTCTCTTTCGACAGTTGCTGACATTTCAGACTCTATGAAGTCGCAAGCCTGCGTAGTGTTCATTCCTCGTTGGAAAATATATCTGTATATGTCTTGGACCTCGCGGATTTTTTCAGTAGAAAATTCTCTACGTCTAAGTCCTATTGAATTTATTCCGACATAAGAGATGGGATTGCGAGCTGCTTTTATGAATGGGGGGACGTCTTTGCCTACCAAAGAGCCTCCAGATATAAAAGAATGAGCCCCAATATGTACAAATTGATGTATGGCGGTCATCCCACTAATAATAGCCCAGTCGTCTACTATTACCTCGCCTGCCATTTGGCAAGAGTTGCCAATAATAACTTGGCTTCCAACGTGACAATCATGAGCAATATGTGCATATGCCATTATGAGGCAGTTGTTACCAACAACAGTTTTGCCTTTCGAGGCAGTACCTCTGTTTACGGTAACACACTCCCGAATTGTTGTGTTGTTACCTATTTCGGCTGTTGAGTATTCCCCTTTGAACTTCAGGTCTTGAGGAACGGCTCCAATAACTGCGCCAGGGAATATCTTGCAGTTCTTACCGATTCTTGCCCCTGGTAGTATTGTTACATTCGAACCTATTTGTGTCCCCTCGCCAATAATAACATCCTTATTGATGGTTACAAAAGGCTCGATAACCACGTTGTCAGCTACTTTGGCTTCTGGATGGACATACGAAAACGGTTGATTCATATTTATTTATTTGAATTATTTACTACTTGTGCCATAAACTCCCCCTCGGCCGCCAATGTGTCGCCCACAAAGCATTGACCTTTCATGTATGCCATTCCTCTTGTCAATGGGCTTGTCAGCGTGAGCTTCATCACGACAGTATCTCCAGGAACTACTTTCTTTCTAAACTTGATGTTGTTAATCTTCGCAAAGTAAGTAGAAAACTCACCTTCACCCATGTTGCCAATCATCAAGACTCCACCAGTTTGTGCCATCGCCTCTACCAATAAAACCCCAGGCATAAGTGGTTCTTCTGGAAAATGCCCTTGGAAGAATGCTTCGTTTGCTGTTACGTTCTTCACTCCTATTATAGAGGTTTTGCTTTTGTGCAAGATCTTATCGACAAGCAAAAACGGATAGCGATGAGGTAATAATCTCTTTATTTCGTTGACATCCATAAGAGACTCCCCGTTGAGGTCTACATTGGGAGCTGCATTCCTTCTTTTACGTATTTCTTTCTTGAGTATTTTTGCAAACTCGATGTTAGGTTCGTGTCCAGGGCGTGTCGCAATAATGCGTCCTTTTATTCTTTTGCCACAAAGGGACAAATCGCCTATTACGTCGAGTAGTTTATGCCGCGCACACTCATTGGCGAACTTCAAATCGACGTTGTTAAGTATGCCGTCAGCTTTAACCTCTACTCTTTCATGATTGAAGATAGCCGCAAGGCGGTCGAACTCCTCCTGATTGCACTCTTTGTCTACAATGACAATGGCGTTATCCAACTGTCCGCCTTTTATAAGATTATTGTTTAAAAGTGCTTCCAACTCGCTGAAGAATACAAATGTCCGACATTCTGAAATCTCATCTTTGAAATTAGACACAGAGTCTAAACTTGCAAATTGATTTCTCAGCGCTGTGTTATATGAAACATGAACGTCCAGCCCATACTCATTGTCTGGAAGTGCGATGATTTTTGTACCTCGCTCTTTGTCTTCGTATGTTATTTTTTCTCTTATTTCGAGGTATTCTCTTTCGGCAGATTGTATCTCCACACCAGCATTCTCTATTTCTTTCACAAAGAACTTCGAACTACCGTCTAGGATGGGAATCTCTTCGCCGTCTAGTTCCACCGACACATTGTCTAGGTCCATTCCTACAAACGATGCCAGAAGGTGCTCGATAGTGGAAACTCTGCACCCATCTTTTTCCAAAAGAGTACCTCGCTCGGTTTGTACAACCAAATTGGCGTCGGCCTCTATAGTTACAGGCTCTTCTGTGTCGACGCGAACAAATTTGAAGCCGTAATTTTCAGGGGCAGGCTTAACCCAAACGGTTACATCCTTGCCCGAGTGCAAACCTTTCCCTTTAAACGAGAATGGCTTAGAAAGTGTTTTTTGATATTCCATTACTCTTGTGTTTTATTGTGTCTTTTAAGTTCGTTTACATCACTGAGGAGTTTGTCCAGATTACGTTGTATGACAAATATCTTCTTGGCTTTAGAGGCCTCCATCGCAGGCGAGCCAAAGTAACTCTTCCCTCCTTCCAGGTTGTTGGTAATGCCAGATTGCGCCGCCAACATTGTATTATCGCCAATGGTAATATGCCCGGCTATGCCAACTTGTCCGCCAACCATACATTGTTTCCCCATTTTGGTACTACCCGCAAGCCCAACTTGCCCCGCCATAACTGTGTTCTCGCCAACCTCGCAGTTGTGACCTATCTGTATTAGGTTGTCGAGCTTTACTCCTCTTCGTATTATGGTCGAGCCAAAGGTTGCACAATCGATAGTGGTATTGGCACCTATCTCAACATAATCCTCGATTATTACATTCCCAATCTGAGGTATCTTTTTGTATTCACCAGAGCTATTGTTAGGTGCAAAACCAAAGCCATCAGAGCCAATGACTGCTCCTGCCTGAATGGTAACATTGTTGCCTATCACTGTATTGGAATATATTTTCACACCCGGATAGATACAACAATAATCACCAATAGTTACATTTCGTCCGACGAAAACATGAGGGTAAACCTTTGAATTTTTCCCTATTTTACTCTTCTTGTCAATGTAGGCAAATGCTCCAACATACACATCCTCGTGTAGTTCGGCATCTTCACTTATATAGCTTGGTTGTTCGATGCCCATACGTGGGGCTTGGCTGTCTACCACCATTTGCAGCAGGACAGCAACGGATTGGTAGGCATCATCGACCTTGATAAGCGTTGCCTGAACATCTTTCTCTATGCAAAAATCTTTATTTACAAGAACGATGCTAGCTTCTGTGGAGTATAAATAGTGTGAATATTTGGGATTAGACAAAAAGGCCAATGTGCCTGGTTTGCCTTCTTCTATTTTAGATATGTTGTTTACCTTTACGTTGGTATCTCCGACAACCTCTCCTTCAAGGAAGCTTGCTAATTGTTGAGCAGTAAACTCCATTAATTTCGTTATTTTAAATTCGTGCAAATATACAATCTATTTTCTATTTCTCAATTTTGGGGTAGCATAAAAAATGTTTTTCCACCATGGTGTGCAGACCATATATATTTATGTCTGACATCTCGTCGATGGGCAGTACATTATTGTTTTTGCCTAGGATGCGGATATTGTCGTGCCCACTGTGATATGCCAAGTTAGAAATACTGTCGCAGACCACAAGGTGTTGCGAGGCATTCTTGCATTCCGGAAAGAGCGCATCAACCCTATTGCGCTGGCTAATGATATGCTGTGGGTCTATACGCTCATTGCTGATTTCTATCTTGAACAACTTCCTGTTGTGCAGACCTCCAGATAAGCTCGCAAGGATTGTGTCCTTGTCCTTAGACCAATACTTCAGGCAAGTATGAATGTCGCAGTCATCCATGTCCAGAAAATAATCAAGAACCCCACTGTCGGAAACAATCCCACGATGCTCAATCCTCTCTGACAAGAAAGGACGAAGTGTTGGCGTTGTAAAAATATCATTACCAAGCCCAATCAGCTCCCTTGCTCTCCGCATGGTTTTTATAAGCATCATCTCGGCAGACAAAACCGTCTTGTGCAAATACACCTGCCAGTACATCAGCCTTCGAGCGATAAGAAATTTCTCAATGGAGTATATACCCTTCTCCTCCACAACAAGCATATCGTCTCGCACGTCCAGCATCTTTATAATTCGGTCGGCACCAACAACCCCCTCGCTCACACCAGTGTAAAAAGTATCCCTTGTCAGATAATCCAACCTGTCCATGTCCAGCTGACTAGAAACCAATTGATGAAGAAAACCCTTGGAATACTTACCCTCAAAGATTTCTAGCGCCATGTCCAGCTGCCCGTCAAACTCCGCATTCAATCTTTTTATTATTTCGAGCGACAAAACCTCGTGCGAGACACCAAAAACTATACTATCCTCCAAAACATGCGAAAAAGGTCCATGCCCGATATCGTGAAGAAGTATAGCAATCAATGTCGACTCAGCTTCTTCCTCCGAAATGTCAACCCCCTTTTGTATCAGAGTATTCAAAGCCAAACGAGTGAGGTGAAACGCCCCCAAGGCATGCTCAAAACGCGTGTGAGAAGCCCCAGGAAAAACAATGTTAGTAAGTCCCAACTGCTTTATCCTGCGAAGACGTTGGAAATATCGATGTTCAATCAGACTTAAAAACAAAGAATTGTCGATACTGATAAACCCATGTACAGGGTCGTTTATAATTTTCCTTTTTGTCATAAATAATTTAGTCTTTGTGCACAGTATGGAGAGTTTGGAAGAGAAAAATAGACAATTAACGCACCCAAAGTCCTAATCACTATGCCACAACTCGTTTTAGAACAACCAAAGAGCAAAAAACTGAGTGCCCACCTAAATCATAGACAAACCTCATTTATGCCAGTCAGAATACATCTTATACGAGTTGGCAATCCTCAGTATCTCGCCTTCCAGCAATTCCGGACCGATATCCTTTATCTTCTTCGCCGGTGCCCCGCCATACACAGAGCCAGACTCCACCACCGTGCCCTTCGTCACCACAGCTCCAGCCGCAACTATAGAGTTGGACTCCACCACGGCATCGTCAAGCACCACAGCATTCATGCCAATCAGAACATTATCCCTGATGGTACAACCATGAACAATAGCACCGTGAGCAATAGACACATTGTTCCCGATATTCGTTGGCGACTTCTTATAAGTAGCATGTATGACAGCATTATCCTGAACGTTCACCTGATTTCCCATTCTAATATAGTGAACATCCCCACGCAACACCGCACCATACCATATACTACACCTTTTGCCCATCTGGACATCTCCTACAATAGTTGCATTCTCAGCAATGAAACAATCCTCGCCAAAAATAGGTTCTTTTTCATTTATCCTCTTTATTAAAGCCATATATATTAATTTAATATTCTCCTGCATCTCATCTTTCATGTGTTTAAAATTCTGCAATAAGTTGTAAGCAATAAGATGTAAGCTGTAAGTCGTAAGCATATAGCTCATAGCATGAAAGTTTCATCTTTCTACTACTTTAAAGGAGAGCAAACCCACAGTCAGCACCCATCCTACATTCTTAAACGCCCCAAACTACAACCCCAAAAAGCAACAATATTATTATCCATCCTAGAGTTAAACACCTGAACCATTAAAGTTCCAAGACCTAAGCACCTTGCAGCACCCACTAACAATACACAAAAATAGTGCTTTTTCCCTTTATCTGTTCAGAAACTTAAAAACCAATGAAGAAGTAATACATTATATGCCCAGCCCTATTTTTGCCTATTTTTTGCTGATGAGTCATGTTTTTGCAGGGGCAATTACAAATTTTTACCCTTAATGTAAAAATAATACACTTATTTTTTGGGGGGCTTTTATTAAATGTCTACTTTTGAATCAAAATAAAAAATATGGCACACGTAAGATTTGAAGCGCTCAGAGAAGCGTATTCGAGACATCCAAAAGAAGTAAAAAAAAACAGCCCATTGACATCGGACTACTACGGCAAACTCGTTTTCAGCCGGAAAAAAATGGAGAAATACCTATCCAAATACGCCTACAAAGCAGTAGTAGACGCCAGCAGGTCGGGCGCCTCGGTGGACAGGCGAGTAGCCAGCGAAATCGCCCTAGGCATGAAACAATGGGCATTGGAAAACGGCGCAACGCACTACACACACTGGTTTCATCCACTTACTGACGGCACAGCCGAAAAACACGACGCATTCATAGACATGTCAGAAGAAGGAGGAGTAATAGAAGAATTCTCCGGAAGCCTCCTTGTACAGCAAGAACCAGACGCATCATCATTCCCCAATGGAGGAATACGACAAACCTTCGAAGCACGAGGATACACAGCGTGGGACCCCTCGTCGCCAGCATTTATAATCGGCACAACCCTATGCATCCCAACAATATTCATATCATACACCGGAGAAGCGCTAGACTACAAAGTACCACTCCTAAAATCAATCGCAGCACTCGATGCAGCATCAGTAGACGTCTGCCGATACTTTGACAAAAACGTTAGCAAAGTAAACCCTCAACTAGGATGGGAACAAGAGTACTTCCTCGTCGATAGAGCCCTGTTCAGAGCCCGCCCAGACCTAGTACTGACAGGACGCACCCTAATGGGCCATTCCTCGTCCAAAGACCAACAACTAGACGACCACTACTTCGGATCAATACCCCCCAGAGTAGCAGCATTTATGCGAAACCTCGAAGACGAATGCTACAAAATCGGTATCCCCGCCAAAACAAGACACAACGAAGTCGCCCCAAACCAATTTGAACTAGCACCAATATTCGAGGAAATGAACCTTGCCAACGACCATAACCTAATACTTATGGACATAATGAAACGCGTGGCAAACGAACACGACTTCGAAGTCCTATTCCACGAAAAACCATTCAAAGGCGTAAACGGATCAGGAAAACACAACAATTGGTCATTAATCACAAACACAGGCGTCAACCTATTCAAACCCGGAAACAAACCAAAAGCAAACCTACAGTTCCTAACCTTCGTAATAAACACCCTCAAAGCAGTACTAGATAATCAGGACCTGCTCAGAGCCGGAATACTAACAGCTGGAAACACCCACAGGCTCGGCGCAAACGAAGCCCCCCCATCAATAATATCAGTGTTCTTAGGAACAGAAGTATCCAAAATGTTGGACGTGATGGAAAGCGCCGTCAGCGATAAACCCCTCACCCCAGACGAAAAAACAGCACTCAAACTAAACATCGGGCGAATACCCGAAATACTCCTCGATACCACAGACCGAAACCGTACATCCCCATTTGCATTTACAGGAAACCGGTTCGAGTTTCGCGCCGTTGGCTCATCAGCAAACTGTGCCTCCGCCCTTGTAATCCTAAACGCCGCAATGGCAAGGCAACTGAAACTCTTTAAAGCCGACGTGGACAAACTGATAGACGAAGGCAAAAGCAAAGACGACGCAATATTCCAAATCCTGAAAAGAATAATAATCGAAACAAAAAAAATACGATTTAGCGGAAACGGATATAGCGACGAATGGGTGGAAGAAGCAAAAAAACGAGGACTTACAAACGTGAACTCCGTGCCAGAAGCAATGGACGCATACATGACGGAACACTCAAAAGAACTATTCTCGAACCTCAAAATATTCAACCTTAAAGAGCTGGAAGGTAGAACAGAAGTGGAACACGAGAAATATATGAAGAAAATACAGATCGAAGCACGCGTGCTGGGGGATTTGGCAATAAACCACATCATCCCTACGGCAATTAAATACCAAACCTCGATGGTCGAAAACGTTAAGGGGCTCAAAGAAATATTTGATGACGGCGAATATGAAAAACATGCCACAAACAGGAAAGACCTCATAAAGAAAATGTCCGAACACATCGAAACCGTCAAAGCAGGTGTCTCCGAAATGGTTAACGAACGCAAGAAAGCAAATGTTATTGAGGACGTCAGAGAGAGAGCGTATGCTTATTGCAACAATGTTGCACCCTACCTCGACAAAATAAGGTATCATATTGACAAACTAGAGCTAATTGTCGATAATGAGATATGGCCATTGCCAAAATATAGGGAGCTACTATTTACTCGATGATTGAACTCAATCTCGATTGATGCAAAAGGATGTCTGACGGACATCCTTTTTTATTTTATACCAAGCGTGATGATAATCTAAGCCGATTATAGTGCTAGAAATAATAGTGAAAATAATATTTAGAACGATTATTACGCAATGACTATCCCAAGATGAGTAGTTTATAGCCTTACGAATACTCGAAATGTTCCAGAATTTATAATCCAGAGTCTTTCGAGCAAAATAATGAGTCCAAAATGTATCATCTGGAGCTTTCCGAATGCTCGAATGCCCTCAGAATACATACTCTTTAACTTTTCGAGCTTTCGAACGGTAAACAATTTAACATCTGGAGCTTTCCGAATGCTCGAATGCCCTCAGAATACATACTCTTTAACTTTTCGAGCTTTCGAACGGCAAACAATTTAACATCTGGAGCTTTCCGAATGCTCGAATGCTCCCAGAATACATGTTCTTTAACTTTTCGAGCTTTCGAATGCTCTCAAACTATATATTCTTTATTCTTCTGTGCAAAATAATGATTTAAAAATGTGCTGTATAGATCTTTCCGAGAACAATTGTCATATTAGTATTTATAATTTGGATACAAAAAAAGAGAGATGCGTTTTTGTATCTCTCTTTTGGTAGTAGCGGGGGCAGGACTCGAACCTACGACCTTCGGGTTATGAGCCCGACGAGCTACCAACTGCTCCACCCCGCAATATTATGGCACAAAGGTAGTGCTTTTATTTATTCAATCCAAATTTATATGACAACATTTTGTAAAATAATTTGACAACTAAGAATGTAGATGCATGGTTTTGTTCTATTGGGGCTAGCTCAACTAGGTCGAAACCAACAACATTGCGTTGTTCAAAGACTTTGCGTAAGAAGGATAGACACTGGTACCATTGTAGGCCTCCTGGTTCGGGCGTGCCAGTGTTTGGCATGATGGAGGGGTCTAGTGCGTCTAAATCTAAAGAGATGTAGACATTGTCTCCTAGCTTGGCTATTGCTTTGTCCATCCATTGGTTGTCACTGTAAATGTTGTGAGCAAAGAAGGTTTTAGATTTGTTTGTGTATTCCAGTTCCGAGATGTCCATGCTTCGTATGCCTACTTGCACAAGGTTGTTGCGTTGTGAGGTTTCGTGCATTGCGCATGCATGGTTGAACGGAGTGCCTTGATATTCTTTTCTTAGGTCGGCATGGGCGTCTAGGTGCAATACCGATAGATTGTTATATTCCTCGGAGAATGCTCTTAGAATACCGATGCTTACGGAGTGTTCGCCTCCCAAAAAAGTAAGGAACTTGTTTGTTTTTAGGAGTTCTTTGGTTTTTGTATAGACCTCGTCGACCATTTGCGAGGGGCTGTGGCACTTTCCTATTTCGGGTAGTACGGCAATGCCATGTTTGTAGACTTCGCAGTTGGTCTCTATGTCATAGTACTCGATTTGTGGGGAGGCTTTCATAAACTCCTCGAAAGCTCTGTCTGCTCCTTTTATGTAGGTGCTAGTGCCGTCGTAGGGGATGGCTTGCAAGAGGATGTTTGCTGTGCTGGCATCGGCATATTCTGTGGGGATGTCGGCAAAGGTCTTCGGAGTGTCATTCATAGCCAAGTATCCTCATCATGTCTTCGGCTGTTTGTTCATTGCGATATACGTAGTCTATAAAATTGCCAGTGTCATCGCGGTCTATAATAACATGCTTGGGCGAAGGGATGAGGCAGTGCTTTATGCCTCCATAGCCACTGATGGAGTCTTGATATGCGCCAGTGTGGAAAAATCCGATGTACAGGGGTTCGCTGTCCTCGTCTTTTGTAACTGGTAGCAAGACTTGCTGGTTCATATCTTCGGAGTTGTAATAGTCGGAGTGGTCGCAACTGATGCCTCCTATGTTGGCTCGTTCGTAGGGTCTGTCCCATTTGTTTACGGGGAGTAAGATGAACTTCTCGAATATGGACCAAGCATCGGGAATGGTGTTCATTAGGCTGTTGTCAACAAAATACCATTTTTCGGCGTCGTTTTGTTGTTTTTTCTCAATGACAGAAAAAATAATAGCGCTGCTTTCGCCAACGGTAAATTTACCGAACTCGGTGTAAATGTCTGGTTCGTCTACACCTTCGCGCCTACAAACCTCCTGTATGTTCTTAACTATTTCTTGTATCATGTACTCGTAGTCATATTCAAAACCTAGGTGGTTTCTTATGGGGAAGCCTCCTCCTAGGTTGATAGAATCTAGTGTTGGGCACAGTTTCTTAAGCTCGATAAATGTGCTTAGGGTCTTTTGAAATTCCCCCCAATAGTACAACGAATCTTTGATGCCAGAATCTACAAAGAAGTGAAGCATCTTAAGCTCAAATTTTTTGTTGTTGGCAATTTTTTCGTTGTAGAAGTTCATTATTTCTGATTGACGAATGCCCAAACGGGAGGTGTAGTAGTTTGACTGAGATTCTTCATCTATGGCACGACGGATGCCGATTTTTATTTTTTTATTTCCAGATATAGCCTCTATTCTGTCAAGTTCTTTTGTACTATCTAGAACAATAACCGAATTTTTAAAGCCTGCCTCGTGCATCTGCATTAATTTTTCTAGGTAGTCGTCAGTTTTGTAGCCATTGTGTATAATATGGCGCGATTTGCTAAATTCTCCTTTTTTTTGCAGTCGCATTACTAGGTCGATGTCGAACGCCGAGGAGGTTTCTAGGTTTACATTGTGTTTCAAGGCTGCGCTCATCACGTGGTTGAAGTGGCAGCACTTTGTGCAGTAACAATAATGATATTTTCCTTCGTAGCCAGTGCGCTTTATAGCGCGGTTGAATAGATTGCGCGCTTTTTTGATTTGGTCGCCGATGCGAGGTAAATATACTAGTTTGAAGGGGGTTCCGTATTTTTTTATCAAATACATTAATGAAACTCCGTGAAATGTTAGATTTCCGTCTCGTAAATCAAAACCGTCTTGAGGAAAGTAATAACTTTGCTCAACCAAATCGAAATATGTGTTCTTCATTTTAGCTCTTAGCTGCTAGCTTTTTACTAGCCTTTAATCTGTATAAAATCCGAGAATATATTTTAGAAATCAATCATGCTGTAAGTGCTTTCTAGTTTAGACTCTCAACATTATGGACAGGTACTGCTTAATTGTTATCTTGAGAAGTTCCTACATATAAATTCGGATAAACTTAATAATTATTCTTGTAAAATTTCCTTGTGCCTAATATTTCAATACTAAATTGAAAGACGGTGTCTGTACGTTTCCTAATCTCGCTTTTAGTATATTCTTCAAAACAAGCACGCAAAGGTATATAAAAATAATTCAAATAGGTGTATGTCCTAGAGACGAAAATCGGGAGAGAAGGAAATTTTAAACCTGAATCAGTGCATCTCAATGATGTTGTTGAGCCTATGCATCATGCAAGGGAGCTAAGAAATACTATTGATTAGAGCTTCGGCAATTTTAAGGTCGGAAGGATAGGTGATTTTGATGTTCTCGACATTTCCTTCTACGCATTCAATTTTTATTCCAGAGTTTTCTGCTACAGACGCATCGTCAGTGAAGCAGTCTTTGTATTCTTTTTTGTAGCATTCTTTTATCAGTGATGTTTTAAAGGTTTGTGGGGTTTGTACTGATAAGAATTTTGAGCGGTCGACGCTCTTGGTGCTGTTGTCATCATTGATGCGTCTTAGGGATTCACTTGCTTGTCGAGTTGGTACAGTAGCGCTATGTTTTTTAGCGCTTTCTAGGCAGCGTTTCAAGGTGGCAAGGTCAACCATTGGCCTCACGCCGTCGTGTATCATAACGATGCCAGTATCGTTTGTTATTTCAGACAAGCCGTTTCTAACGGAATGATACCGAGTTTTGCCCCCTGTAGTAATTGTGTGGACAATCTCGAAGTGTTCGCGTACAATGTATTGAGTCCATGTGTCGATTTGTTCTTTGGGAAGTACTACGATGATGTTTGCTTCGTTGCAAAACGAATAAAAGCGTCTGATGGTATGCGCCAGTATAGGTTCGCCTTTTAACAGGAGGAATTGTTTTGGCACTTCCGTTTGCATTCTAGACCCATTGCCTCCTGCAACAATAACTACACTTAAGTTCATAGCATAGATTTAAGTTGTTCCATTGTTATTATTGTAAATATTTTTTTTCCTCTAGGAGAGTAGTTTACTGATGTGCATGCAAAGAGGTCGCTTATCAAAGTTTCAATCTCTATTGCTGATAACGATTTCCCGTGTGGTATTGAGGTTATGTCAGCAATGTGGGTTGCTATGGTGTTAGTAGCAATATCTGCTACTGTTGTGTTTTCTTCGGTGAGCTGGTCCAGCAATGATATTATTAGTTCTTGATGATTCATGTCCCGAATGATCTGGGGCATCGAATTTATTTCAAATGTAGTGTCGTTTTTTTGTTGGAGCTCTATGCCCAGTTTTTCCAGTTCAGGCATAGTTTGCTGGAGTAGAACGGCCTTGTCGGCACTTAGTTCAATGCTTTCTCCAAACAGAAAACCTTGACCTGCCAAAGTCTTGCTTTTGGAGGTGGCAAAGAAATTCTCGTATAGAATGCGTTCGTGAGCAAGTTTTTGGTCGATTATCATCAGTCCAGATTCTACAGGTGTCACTATGTATTTGTATTTTAGTTGTATTGATTTGCCGTGTGCTGTTTTCTTTGCACCCTCAAAATCTAAAGAGCTTTGGTATATTTCGGTTTTGTCTTGTTCTGTTTTATCTATGTTATTAAGTCCCGAATACGCAGTTTGCCAATGGGATGAATTGTCTTCGTCGAGATAGGATTTTGATTGATTGGCAGCAAAGCGTCCTGACGAGAAAGCCCCCGTATTCTTAGGGCTTGTCTTTGTTGGTAGTATCGACTCAAAAGGATTGTAGTTCTCGTCGATAGTGATTTCTGGGGATGGAATGATGCTGTCTTCGTTGAGGTTTGCTACTGACGGCATGTCTACTCTACCCTCTGTATCAAAGTCTATTGATGGGGCAATGTTGTTTTTTCCAAGCGCTTCCCTTGCAGCAGCTAAACAAAATGTTTTGATAAGGCTTTCATTCTCAAACTTTATCTCTGTTTTTTGTGGATGTATATTTATATCTATTGTTGATGGGTCTACATCAATAAACAAGAAGTAGCTAGGGTTTAGCTTTGATGATAATATCTGCTCGTAGGCAATCATAAGCATTTTATGTATGCCTAAATGTCTTACGTACCTATTATTGACAAACATATATTGGTCGCCATATGTTTTCTTTGCATATTGCGGTAGTCCTATGTATCCATCTATTTTTACAGATTCTGTCTCACTGTTTATCTTAACTAGATTTTGTTGCATGTTCTTCCCAAAAATGTCTACGATGCGTTTTTTTCTATTTGATGGAGGGAGGGAATAAATAATTGATTTGTTGTGAATGAGCTTAAAGGAGATGTTATTATTTGCGATGGCAGTTCGCTGCACTTCGTTTATGATGTGTTTTAGCTCGGTGGCATCTTTTTTTAGAAATTTTCTGCGAGCTGGGATATTGAAAAATAAATTTTTCACTGCGATGCAGGTCCCTAATATTCCGCTTATGGGCTCTTCCTGTTCGCATTTGCTTGATTTTATTATGAGTCGGGTTCCAATATCATCGTCTTCTTGTTTTGTTTTTAACTCCACTTCCGCCACCGCGGCTATCGATGCTAGAGCCTCGCCACGAAATCCGTTTGTTGATATGGCAAAGAGGTCATTAGCACTGCGAATTTTGGATGTAGCATGGCGCTCAAATGCCATGCGAGCATCCATCGGCGACATGCCTTTCCCATTGTCGGTAATCTGAATAAGAGTCCTACCTGCGTCTTTTATTAGAATGTCGATGCTACTTGCTCCTGCATCAACGGCATTATCAACAAGCTCTTTCACTACCGAGGCTGGACGCTGGATGACTTCGCCTGCGGCAATTTGATTGGCTACCGAATCTGGTAACAGTTTAATTATATCTGACACTAGTGCTTGTTTTTTTAATTAGCCTGCAATCATTTTCCATAGAACACTCATGTTTGTCATAAATGTATCAATATTCATCAAGAACCAAATTATGGCAACAAGTAGTACGAATAGGGTTAGTAGTCTGATATTCTGAGAACGTTTCATAGATGTTGATATCTTGCCACCATCCCTAGCAGCTTCCCTGAAAGATCCCTTTATGCGTGCTCTGATAGCTTCTGGATTGTAAGAAGTATCTTCTCCTTCCGCTTGAATATTGTTTCTTATTAGGGCGTTCTTTGCCCTTTCTTTGTCTTCGTCATAGAACCTGTGTCCTATATTAAACCTCTTTGGGCGTGGTATGTGTAAGAATTTTAATCTCATTGATATGGTCTTTCATTTTCTACAAAAGTATAAAATCCAATGCAGAATACTACAATGTGTATTTAAAATAAGCATTTTGCAATAAATAACTAGCTTTGCATTTAATTGGAGTTAGTTCAGGGAATTCATTGTCTGTGTTATGCTTTCGATAAAAGTATTGTCTCTTCGGATCTTGATTGTCTACTATCAGGCTCCTAACATTAAAAAAATAATCTATGCAAAGTAGTAGAAAAATTGAGTTATTGGCTCCTGCTAAGAATATGAAGTGCGGAATAGAGGCCGTGAAACATGGTGCTGATGCGGTGTATGTTGGAGGTCCAAGATTTGGAGCTAGAGCTGTGGCTGGAAATTCCATTGACGACATTGCTAGGCTGGTAGACTTTGCTCATCTTTATGGTGCAAAGGTTTATGTGGCGCTGAACACTATTCTTTTTGAAAACGAACTCAAAGAGGCAGAGCGGCAAATACATGCCCTGCATAATATCGCCTGTGACGCCATTATTGTTCAAGATATGGGGATAACGCGTTTAGATTTGCCACCGATAGCCCTGCATGCTAGCACACAGTGTGATATCCGTACGCCCGATAAGGCTAGGTTCTTTGAAAACCTAGGATTTAAGCAGGTGGTTTTGGCTCGAGAACTAAGTCTGTTGCAGGTTGAAAGTATTACGAATGAAATAAACATCCCTATTGAAGTGTTTGTGCACGGAGCATTGTGTGTTAGTTATAGTGGTAATTGCTATATCAGCCAAGAGCTTGCTGGACGTAGTGCCAATCGTGGTAACTGTGCGCAATTCTGCCGCTTGCCTTATACACTTATTGATAAACAAGGTAGTATCATTGAAAGAGACAAACACTTGTTGTCAATGAGAGATTTAAATCAGACGTCGAACCTTGAAAAGCTGATTGATATTGGTGTTAGTTCGTTTAAGATAGAAGGGCGATTAAAGGACGTTTCCTATGTTAAAAACATTGTTGCCCATTACAATCAGAAACTGAACGAGATTCTGCAAAACAGATCCAATTTGTTACGTTCATCATCAGGATCGTGTGACTACTCGTTTATCCCCAGCCCTGAAAGCAGTTTTAATCGTGGTTTTACGAACTATCTCTTGAAGTCTAAGCAATCAGCAAGACTAATAAACCCGAACTCTCCAAAATCGATAGGGGAAAGGTTAGGGAGAATCTCTCGTGTAGAAAAAGGTTTTGTAGAAATAGATACTGAGAAGAAATTAAATAATGGCGACGGACTGTGTTTTGTAGGAACTTCTGGAGCTTTCCAGGGCACAAGGGTCGATAAAGTCGAAGGAAAACATGTTTTCGTGAAAAATGTAGTAGGGATGACACAAGGGCTTGTGGTTTACCGCAATTATAATCACAGGCTTGAGCAAGTCCTCAGTAAAGAAAGCTCAATTAGGACAATCAGAGCTAAGATTCTTATTTCAGAAAGTAAAACTGGATTTGTATTGAAAATGCTTGACGAGGATGGGGCAGAGAGCGTGATGAATGTAGAACTTGAAAAAGAAAAAGCTAGAACTACTCAGCTAGAACAGATAGAACGGAACTTGAAGAGAACAGGTGGTTCGATATATGTGATTGACAATGTCAGTGTTGAGTATGCGGAGAATTGGTTCATACCATCTTCCTTATTGTCAGATTGGCGCAGAAAACTGATAGAGCAACATAATGACACGAGAGTAGAACGATTCAAACCTGTGGGATGTAAGCTGGATTTTAGTAAAGTGTCTATATACGAGTCTTATCAGGACTACCGGCTGAATATCAGCAATTCTAAAAGCGAAGAGTTTTATACAAAGATAGGCTTCGAAACAAAACAAAAGGCTTGCGAAACAAGCAAAAATCGAGATGTCTCGCTGATGTTTACTGAGTATTGTATTAAGGACTACCTGGGATATTGTCCAAAGAAAACCAAGAAAAAGAGCGCTTTTAAAGAACCTTACTGTTTGAAGTGTAATGAGGTAACTTTGCGTTTGGAGTTCGATTGTAAGGTTTGCGAAATGAGAGTGTATAATAACTAGAGTCCGTCTATAAAGTCCAATATCTGCGTCATATTCACTTTGCGAAACTTTGTGATGACTTATCCACTTTCGGCATAAACAACGTCTTGGGATTCATGACACACTTTCAGAGGTAATTCTTTTTTTGTAAGTTTGCCCATCAGTAATAGATATACTATTTATGATAAAAGCCATTAGGTGGACATTTAGATATTTGCTTCTTATAATGAACGTGCTGTTTGCTATATTCATTATAATTAGCTACGTGTCGACGGAGGTGAGTGCTCTCAAATCTCCAATACTACCGTTTTTTGGTCTTTTTTATGTCCCAATACTTATTATAAATATCACCTTTATATTTTATTGGCTAATTTTTAGCAGGAGCAAGAAGTTTGCCATGGTTTCGCTTGTGTCGATTTTGCTTGGAGTATCTACGTTTCTATCAGTATTTCGATTAAACGGACTTGTAGAGTCGCCTAAGTTAGACTTGAGTATACTTACTTATAATACTCGTATGTTTCAGAACGAATACAGAAAATCTATAGATGTAGAGGGTGTTATATCAGAATTTGCTAATAAAAAAGCGGATATATACTGCTTTCAAGAAGCCGTTTTTACAAATGATTTTACAATCAAAGATGTACTGTCAGTTTTTAATAATACGAAAAGCGAGAAGTATAATTATTACGCCGATAATCAGCGATACATTATAAGCTCCTTTCCTATAGTTGGCAAAGGGGTTCAGCACTTTAACAGCACTCCTAACGGCTATTTATGGGTAGATTTAAAAATAAATGACGATACTGTAAGGGTGATAAACTGTCATTTGCAGTCGAATAGTCTTCTTTTAGAGCAGTATAACAATGCGCTATCTGAATATGCATTGGATAGCGACGAAGTAAAAAAGCAGGCTCTCGACTTGGGGCATCGTCTTAGTACGGGCTTCCGCAAGCGAGTAGAGCAGGTCAATAGTCTGCTGTCACATATCAAAACTTGTCCCTATATAGTATTGGTGTGTGGCGATTTCAACGAACCTCCCGTGTCGTATATGCATGAATCCATGACCGAGCTCATCTCCGACTCCTTCGAAGAGCGTGGTCGAGGTATTGGTAGCACCTATCGTGGCAAGCTCCCCTTTCTGCGCATCGATTATGTCTTTTACAATAAAGAGATGTTTACTCCTTGCGTTTACCAAAACCTTGAAATTGGAGATTCAGACCATTATCCATTGTATGTGGGCCTTGAGTTGACGAAGCAGTAATTAGTGTCTGCCTATAAAGTCAAAGTATCTACGTTATGCTCACTCTGCAAATTAGTCATTTACACAAGTAGAGACGCCCAAACTGGACGTCTCTACTCCTAATTCACAAAGTTTCGCTGAGCCTTGATCTTGAATTTTCTAGTTCAGACTCTTGATATTATGGATAGACCCTAGTTAATTACCTATTATTGTTCTCTTCCTCTTCCTCAACAGTGATACCTTTCTCTTTTAGCTCTGCAAGTTTAATAGCAGTCTGAATATTCCTATTAATATTTGATAGACTCCTAAGTAGCACATAACTTAAAAATGATAATACAAAAAAACCTAGAGCCGTAAATGCTATTTCTCCATCAACCCCAACCCATTATCATTAAAGCGCTTGCTAATGAGCCTATACTAATTATCGCTATGCCTATGCCATTTGTTATTTTTACCTAAGAACCTTTAAAATTATACGTGATTTTACTCATAACAAATCTGTTCTTATTTCCATGCCTACTCCATAAGCTTTTCGGCTACCGCTGTTATTGTTATGAAACAGCCATGGCTATATGCTTTAAGCTTTCCGGCACACAGGCGAATGATTATAAGCCGCAAATGCATTCCACGCCCCTCTACGCTTGTTTTGTATTTCCCCGAGTTTTGATGTTTTGGTTAGCGCGGTTTATTTCCACGGCAATTTTGCGAGCAAATTCTTCGTGTGTGTTTGGCGAAATCTTCGTCATGGCACGCATATACATCACCAGCTGGTCGTTTATCACCTCCATCACCACCGGCTTTAGCTCGCTTGCCGACTGCTCGCCTTTGCTCACACTAAGCTGCGAGGTGTATTTGCTGTGTGCCTGCTGAAAATCGCTTTGCGTCTGCTTCAGGTTTTCCACCATGACATCGAGCTGGGCAATAGCTGCCACTTGTGCCTTTATTTCCGCCACCTCTAGCTCTTCGATAATTGATTTCATTTGAGCCGTTTGTTCGATATACGACATTCGGATCATGCTCAAGCCATATTTCTCGAAAATGGCGAAAATGCGCTCTGCCGCCACTTGGGCTTCTCCGGCAGGCAGCAGGGTGCAAGCTTCGAGATACTGATAGCAGGCTCTGAAAGCACCGTCGCGATTTTGGTCGAAACTTTCAAGCAACGAGTGCGCCTTGTTCTTTTCGATGGCGGTGATGAGCTGCGCATTTTTCTCCTCCAGCAATGCTATGGTGGCATGCAGAGAGGCATCGTCGGCAATGGGGGCATCGTGATACGCCTTGAGCAGGTTTTCTGCTGTTCCGCCCACTTCGTTCACGCGGGCCGATGCGTTTAGAATAGAAATTGTAGTCATAACGTTATATTTAAAGATGTTTTGTTTAATCGAGAGTTTCTCGATAGCTGCCCAACGAGTGTTTGGGCAATCGAGAGTTTCTCGATAGCTGCCCAACGAGTGTTTGAACAATCGAGAGTTTCTCGATAGCTGCCCAACGAGTGTTTGAACAATCGAGAGTTTCTCGATAGCTGCCCAACGAGTGTTTGAACAATCGAGAGTTTCTCGATAGCCGTCCAACGAGTGTTTGGGCAATCGAGAGTTTCTCGATGGCTGACTTTGATGTATGGACGCACCAATGCCGAAAGCTATTTTTTGCAAAACCTTCGGCATGGGGAACTAAAAGTAGTATGTTTGTCCTTTTAAAAAAGAGAGAGCGGGCGGGAAATCTAGGATGAGTGTTTATAAAAATATCAACACCACCCAAATTAAATGAGATTTTTTCACCAAAAACTTTTCGCACAGATAGGGTCTTCTCCCTTGTGCTGGCAGAACTTGCAGTTCCTATATGTTTTAGTGCCTTACTCATAATTAGGGGTAAAGATAGGTAAAACTAAATTAATATAAGCCAACTTTCACTCGCAAAAATATTTTCAACAAAAAATCGGCTATTTTTCGATGTTAGCCTAACTATAACCCGCTGATGAAAACATAACATACCTGCGTACTGAACAGAATTCAACCCAAATGCAAAGTGAGCATAACGCAGATATTGGACTTTATAGACGGACTCTAAGTAAGCGAAACATTATGAGAGATAACTTCATGGGCTAAAGTTCCTATTTAATAGAGCAAATTTGCAAAAAACTCACTATTTTTGCGAGCTGTTATTAAATTTCGACTGATTATAAAGTCGGGAGTCTGTACTGAAAAATTAAGTGTGGGGGCTTGTAAAGCTCTGTAGGTCGGGGTGCTACTTGTGCGAAAGACTTGTTCGCACAAGTGAGTATGTCGCAAGAATCGGACTTTATAGACGAACTCTAAATGGATTGTTTTTCAGGCATGCAATAGTAAGGTATTCTAGTAATCATAAAAAACAAACAAATGGATTTTGATTTCGATAGTGTAGTCAATAGAAGAAATACACACAGCATGAAGTGGGATGGAATGCACGCATTTTACGAAACCAATGATTTGCTGCCAATGTGGGTTGCGGATATGGACTTTAAGAGTCCAATTTGTGTTAGAGATTTATTTGCAAAAACCCTTGAACAGGGAGTTTTTGGATATAATATGCTAGATGACGACCTGCGCAACTCTATCGTGACATGGGTTAAGAAACGTCATGGGTGGGACATTGAGAAGGACTGGATAGGCTTTACACCAGGAGTTGTTTCTGCTCTTTCTACCGCCATTCAGTTTCTTACAAATAAAGGTGATGGAGTGCTTATTCAGCCACCAGTGTATCATCCTTTTTACAATGTAATAAACGATAATGGGCGAAAATTGATAACAAACCCTCTGAAACACGAGGATGGTAGATATTATTTCGACTTAGACGATTTGGAGGGAAAAATCAAAAAACATTCTCCAAAGATGCTTATTTTGTGCAATCCGCACAATCCTAGTGGGCGAGTCTGGGAAAAAGAAGAACTGATTCAGCTCGGAGAAATTTGCTCAAAACATGGGGTGATAGTTATTTCCGATGAAATACATTGCGACCTCACCTTGTCTGGCGTAAGGCATCATCCTTTTGGAATGCTTAGTACAGACGGTTCCCAAAAATCAATAGTTGCAATGGCAGCAAGCAAAACTTTTAATATCGCAGGTTTGGGCTTTTCTTTTGTCATTGTTCCCGACATGCAGATGCGAGAAAGATACCTTAAAAAGATAGAAACCCTGCAAATAGGGCATGGTAGCACTTTTGGCTTACTGGCAACAATGAAGGTCTTTGAAGAGGGCGAAGCTTGGCTTGCTAAGTTAATAGAATATATCGAAGGAAATTTTGATTTCTTGTCTAAGTTTATTGCAAATAACCTACCTGATGTTAGAGTGATGAAACCCGATGCAAGTTTCTTGGTATGGCTAGATTTTAATGAATATGCTATGTCGGAAGTCGAATTGCAAAACAAGTTTTTAGAAGATGCCAAAGTTGCTCCAAACTTTGGAGAGATGTTTGGTAAAGAAGGCAGAGGCTTTGTGCGCTTGAATATGGGATGTCCAAGAGCGACATTGAAACAAGGTTTAAATCAGATATTAGAAGCTTTTACTCACAACACACACTGAATGCCAAAATGCCATAGAGAGCAGTCTGAGCAAAAGAAAATAAAGTGTTGTCGATGGGGGGGCAATTATCTTCTTATTTCAAACTCTTGACATCACGAGTAAACCCTAAATGAAAAAGCCATTTATTTCAGAACAAGCTGAGGTAAATGGCCTTTTTTCTGTGCATGTGCGCAGGTAGAGTGCGCATAAGTGACTGCTTTCTGTTATTTCTTAGTCCGTCCTTTATCTACTTTTCCCTTTTTTGTTTCTGCCTTCACAGCCTTAGGTTTTACTTCAGCCTTGGTTTTTTTTGTTTCAGCCTTTTTAATCTTGGGTTTATCAGTATTGTCTCCAGCTTCTTCTGCTTCATTTTCCTCAAAATTAAGAAGACCTTTCTCCTCAAGAAGATTATACCATTTAATGACTTTCTTTATGTCGTTATCGTACACCTTGTCCTCGTCAAAGTTTGGACAAACCTTGGCAAAGAAACTTCTAAGCTCTTTTTTCTGAGCCTTCGAGTCAATAGTCCCACCATTTTCAGATATGTTTTTTAGGACCTCCTTCAACGGTGTTTCATCATCATTTGTGTATATTGATACCTCTGCCAAAGATACCACCTTTCTGCTTGCCATTACAGGGATTTTCTTGCCTGTAATTAGTGATTCTACCACTATCCCGTTTCTAGTCTCGCCAACAGACTTAAAAAGTCCTGGCTCGCCAGATATTGCCAATATATTCTTCAACATAAAACTAAATTTTAGACAAAAATACTACTTTTTTTCTATTTCATATTTAACTTCTCGTGGGGAGATTCAAAATACAGGGGAGCAACGCAATGAAAATAAGCAATATACAAAGTGTTAGATGGAGTCTGCCCATAATGCCAAAACTTTGAACTATAAAGTTAAATGTCAAGGCTTTTCGTTCTGTATGTTGGGAGTTTGTGAATTGGAAGTAGAGACGCCAAACTTGGGCGTATCTACTTGTGTAAATGATTAATTCGCAAAATGGGCATAACGCAGGTATTGGACTTTATAGGCAGGCTCTATCATGGAAGGATTTTATTGAAGCAATAACTAGAGTTTAGTAATTGACATATTGTTAGGGCTTTGAGCGTCTATGCGTTTTTGTTTTTCGAATATGCATGGATAGAATTCGAAAAAAAAACGAGCGTGGATTATCTAAAGGTAGTCAAAACGTAAATAGATTGTAATCGAGAGTTTGTGGATTAGAAATAATACTTTAATTTGCACTGTAAAAAATTAGTAATAACGAAAGCGAATTTATTATGTCTGAAATTACAGAAAAAGTGAAAGCTATTATTGTTGACAAGTTAGGAGTTGACGCAAGTGAAGTTACAACCGATGCTTCATTTACAAACGATTTAGGTGCAGATTCTCTAGATACAGTAGAGCTAATCATGGAGCTTGAAAAGGAATTTGATGTAACAATCCCTGATGATCAAGCAGAAAAATTGGGAACTGTAGGGGATGCTATTGCCTACATTGAGAACTTTCCGAAGTAATAACTTAATTTTATTCTGATGGAAATTAAAAGAGTGGTTGTAACAGGTTTAGGTACCGTAAATCCACTTGGTAATTCCATTGCGGAATATTGGGAAGGGCTAAAGAGTGGCAAAAGCGGTGCTGCGTTGATAACAAAGTTTGACGCATCTCAATACAGAACGCAATTTGCTTGTGAAGTTAAAGGGTTTGCCCCCGAAGACTACATAGAAGATAGAAAAGAGGTCCGTAAAATGGATCTCTTTACTCAATATGCTATGGCTTCGACAGCACAAGCAGTGGAAGATGCCAAATTAAATTTGGAAAAATTAGACTTAACACGTTGTGGAGTAATTTGGGGTACAGGAATTGGCGGTTTAGAAACATTCCAATCGGAAGTCCTGAATCTAGATGTTGCGAAGCCTCGTCTTTCGCCTTTCTTTATTCCTAAAATGATTATTAACATTGCAGGGGGCTTAATTTCGATGAAGTATGGTTTTATGGGGCCAAGTTTCTCGACTGTTACAGCTTGTGCCTCGAGCAATAATGCAATGATAGAGGCTCTAAACTATATCCGCTTAGGTAAAGCAGATTTGTTTATCACTGGAGGTGCTGAAGCAGCTATAAACCCAGTCGGAGTTGGTGGATTTAATGCAATGCATGCTCTATCCACGCGCAATGATGACCCTAAAACGGCTTCAAGACCGTTCGATAAAGATAGAGACGGTTTTGTGATTGGAGAAGGTGCGGCTACATTAATCCTCGAAGAGTACGAACACGCTGTGGCTAGAGGTGCTAATATCTACGGAGAAGTTTTGGGATCTGGTTTGTCTTCCGATGCGTATCATATGACAGCCCCACACCCAGATGGTATAGGAGTAGAACTAGTAATAAATAGTGCAATCAAAGATGCGGGAATAAAACATGAAGATATTGACTACATCAATGTTCATGGTACATCTACAGGACTAGGCGATGTTGCTGAATCTAATGCTATAAAAAAGGTGTTTGGCGAACATGCTTATAATCTTAATATTAGTTCCACAAAATCTATGACGGGACATTTACTGGGAGGAGCTGGGGCAGTCGAAGCTATAGCTACTCTTCTTGCTCTGCGAGATGGGGTAGTGCCCCCGACAATAAACCATTTCACAGATGATGATGATATTGATAACAAATTGAATTTCACCTTCAATACTGCTCAAAAGCGTGATATGAAATATGCAATGAGTAATACTTTCGGATTTGGAGGTCATAACTCAACGGTAATTTTAAAAAGATTTGAATAGTATTCATTGTGGTAAGCAATTTATTTAATAATACGAAACTCTTTGCTCGTGATAGTAAAGAGTTTCGTAGCTATATGAAGCAGCGACTAGGAATAAAACCAAAAAAAATTAAGCTTTATAAATTAGCTCTTCTGCACCGTTCGGCATCAAAAACAGGAATATTTGGGCAGAGTGTTAACAATGAGCGTTTGGAATATTTGGGCGATGCTGTTCTTAGCTCCGTAGTGGCCGATTTCTTATTCAATAGGTACCCACTTGAGGATGAAGGTTTTCTTACCATGCTCAGAGCTAAGCTTGTTAATCGGACAATGTTGTCGGAGCTAGCAGAGAAAATAGGACTCCATAATTTTATAACTTCCAGAATACGCATACATCCCGAGTCGAGTGTCTATGGCGATGCTCTTGAGGCGTTGATAGGTGCAATATATCTTGATAAGGGCTACAATAAAACTCGTAATGTTATTATCAAAAAAATATACGACGAGCATTTAGATTTTGATGATGTGTCATCAAGTATGAATAATTTTAAAAGTATCCTTATAGAGTGGGGGCAGAAGTGTAAAAAGGATATAAAATTCGATACAGATAAGGGGCTTACTAAGGGGCGCAAAACAATATTTAGTTGCACGGTTGTTTTAGACGGTAAAGAGTGTGGCAAAGGGAAAGGTTCTTCAAAAAAAGAGGCTCAACAAAATGCGGCGCAAAACACTTTATTCCTGATTGAAATGGATGCTCAAAAGGATGAGGATGGAAATTCACCCTGCTGTCCGTAAATATTCTCCATCTTCTTCAATTCATCGATCTTTCCTATGTCTGACCACATAGAACTGTTGTCTAAGTATCCAACAATTTTCTCCCTACCACACAAATCCAGATATTGATCGATAGACGAGAAGGCTCCCTCGCGTGTCATTTTTTCTAGGTATTCGTTTGTGATAATTTGTATTCCAGAGAAGGGGTAAGCCTTGATAATTCCCTTGCTGTTGCTAGGTTGTCCCCACTTATATTCTTCGGTTTTTGAATTTTTCCATCCTGCAAGTTCCATTTTGTTGTTAAAGAGCAGAAATCTTTGAGTTTCTCTGTTGCGGACTACAAGTGTTGCGATACCGTCTTGCTCCTTATGATAAGCCCTAAGTAGCTCTAAGTTTAAATTTGATATAATATCTGTATTAACGACCAGTATATTTTGGTAATTAGCAAGAATGTTTCTTGCCTTCCATATAGCGCCTCCAGTGTTTAGCAATTCGTTTCTTTCATCGGAAATATGTATCTTGAAATTGCGGAACTGCTCCTGTCCTAGATATTCAATTATTTTCTCTCCGAAGTGGTGGACATTAACGACAAACTCATTGTAACCGTATGTAGCAAGATGCTCTATTACATGTTTTATCAGAGGTTTTGAGTTAAGCTCGACCAGGGCTTTTGGCTTATCGGCGGTATGTGGATACAGACGTGTGCCTAGCCCTGCCGCAAGTATCATTGCAATCATAGATGAATTATTTTTTCCAGTTTTCTTGCTCCAAGTGAATCAACGACACATCTACGTCTGGGAACTTCTTGCTTACATATTCGGTTAAAGACTTGGCCGAATATACCGAACGATGCTGCCCTCCCGTACAGCCAAAGTAAACAGAAAGATCGCTGTACTTCTTAATACTGTATTGCCTGATAGATAATCTAATTAGGCTGTAAATGTTAGCCAAGAAGTCGTCTATATTAGTTTGGGTTTCAAGATATTGTTTTACTGGAGCGTCTTGTCCAGACAGCTTCTTATATTCATCAAACATACCTGGATTTTTTATAGCACGACAATCAAAAACAAAGCCACCGCCATTGCCATGTTTGTCTTTAGGTATTCCCTTGCGATATGAAAAACTAAATATTCGAAGGTGCAATTTCTGATGCCTACTGATATCTTTAAGTTTCTCCGAGCTTTTTAGTATTGATAAAACCTTCTTCAGGTGAGGGATATTTGCGTCTATTTCCCAGTTGTCAAGAATGTGTTCAACGTTTGCAATGGCATAAGGGATGCTTTGTAGGAAATGAGACTTTTGTTCGAAGAACCCACGATAACCGTATGCTCCCATCGCCTGCATAATCCTCACTAGAACATAGCCCTGATAGTGCTTTTTGAACAGCGCTCTATCAACGTCGATTTTCTCGGATAGTTTGTCAAGGTAAAACTCTAGCAGTTTATCTCTAATTTCTTGAGGGATATCAGCTTTTCCATCAAAAAGTAAAGAAGCTACATCATATTGCAAGGCCCCTTTCCGTCCTCCTTGATAGTCAATAAATGAAGGGTTATTCTGACCGTCGAGCATGATATTTCGTGATTGAAAGTCACGAAACAGGAAATAATCTTGCTCCGCCTCAAGTAGATAGTTGCTGAAAGTCTCGAAGTCATTCTCCAGTTCTTGTTCGTCGAAGGCTATGCCAGCAAGCTTTAGAAAGTAGTACTTGAAATAACTCAAGTCCCAAAGAATAGATTGTTTGTCGAATGCGTGACGAGGATAGCACAACGAGAAGTCGATATTCTTACAAGCGCCTATTTGTAGAGATGGCAATAAGGCAAGTACCTTTTTGTAACATTCAACAAGGTCGTTGGTGAAGTCTCTGCCAATTCGTTGCTGGGTTAAATAGTCGAAAAGAGTTGTATGCCCTAAATCTTCAATTAGGTAGATGTTATTTTCTAAATCTTCGCTAAAAATCTGTGGGACAGGGAGCCTTGCGTTTCTGAGAGCTTCGGAGAAGTGTATGAATGCCTTGTTCTCCTTCAAGTCGGTGTTGTATGCGCCAATTGCTTTGTGGCTGTTGTTGCTGATTCTAACATACTGACGATTAGAACCTGATGGAGGCACTAAATCAAAATTAAGAGCCTTGTCACCGCTCCATTCTTCAAATAGGAGAGCTAGTTTGTTTATTATCTCTTTTTCCACTAATGTTGTTCTTTTGTTATTCTCTGCTTTGGACTATTTGTATTGTTATGCAAATGTATATATATAAGATGTATAAAACAAGCGTGTGATTTTGAGGTGTCATGGATTTTTGCTTAATCCCAGAAAATGCATTAGTTTGCCTGCTCCGTGCTCAAATCTCTTCAAAACGAATGTGTTACTAGTTTTGGGCGTAATGTATTGCGTCTCTACCTCGTCGTAGCGGAGCTACGCTTCGTTCTCCAAAACTCTTGTTTTATCGAGCTTGAAGCACTCGCTACGGCTCTCTAATACACAATTTGGGTTTAATGTATACGCACTGTATATATGCTGACGCCTTGTTGGGGCTAGTTGTCATGAATTTATTTGAACTATTATTATTTGAGCTTTACAACAAAGTCACTCATTTCGTTTATGACGATGGAGCTTTTGTTCTGAATGGAGTTCCAGTTGGAGGAACAATAAAAGAGCAAGTGTGGCTTATACTTGCTATGTATATTGCTTTCATGGTGTATAACATTAGGAAGCATAGGAAAAAAATACGAAGATTAGTAGATATCTATGCCCTGCTGATCTTTTTCCTTTTCAGACTTCTAGCTCTACAATAGTGATACCTGCACCACCTTGGTCAAGAGGAGCATCGTAATATTTACTCACGGCAGGCTCTGTGCGAAGATATGAACGTATTTGTTCTCGCAATATGCCGTTGCCCTTGCCATGCAGGATAGTAAGACGTTTCTCGCCAAGTACTATACCTTTATCTATAAACAGTAACACCTCGCTAATTGCTTCGTCTGCTCTTTGTCCTCTTACATCTATTTGTTGTTTGAATTCAAGCCTATTATTCATTACTTGATTTTTGATAGAGCTTTTAGGAGCACCATGTTTTTCGATCTTCTTGTGAGCAGTGTTGCTAATCGGAGAAAGCTTGTCTATTCCTACTGTCGATGCCATCGAACCAAATGCTACAACAGCCTGACCGTTGTCAATTTCTATTATTTCGCCAATCATCTCGCTGTCGTTGATTCTAACTTTCGAACCGACTGTTAATGCTATTCGTTCCTCGTTTTCAGTTTTTTGCTTCTTGAGTTTTGCTCCACGCTTCTTTTCACTTTTTCTGAAACTATCGAGTTTGCTTGTGAGCTTTTTTGACATACTTTTATTAAGTTTCTTGTCAACGTCTTCTTTTAGCAGTTCTATTCCTTTTCGTATCTCTTTAGTTCTATCTTTTTCTGCCTGCGCACGCCTAATTTCGTGTATGGCGTTTTCGACTTTCTTATTTGTTTCGGCAAGAATGGCTTGAGCCTCTTTGCGAGCTTCGGATATTATTTTTTTATGGGCTTTTTCGGTTTCTTTTAGGTCTTCAGAATAGTCTTCTGCCAGTTTATCCAGTTCTTTTTCTTTTATACGTATGGAGTTTCGTTTTTTCTGCCAGTAGCTCCTGTCGCGAGCCACTTCGCGCAGATGTTTGTCAAAGTTGATGTGTTCCTGTCCTACGGATTCGGATGCCTTTGTCAACACATCTTCGGGTAGGCCAATGCTACGTGCAATTTCAAAAGCAAAGGAACTGCCAGGACTCCCTATTTCTAGTTTGAATAGAGGTTTTAATTTGCCAGTGTCATAGAGCATTGCGCCATTCATTACGTCTAATCTCGACGATGCAAAATGCTTTAGGTTAGTGTAGTGGGTGGTTATAATTCCAAAAGTGCCTCGTTGAAGTAGTCTTTCCAGTATTGCCTCCGCAATAGCGCCACCAATAGCGGGTTCGGTACCAGTGCCAAACTCGTCAATGAGAATTAAAGAGCTAGAGTCGCAGTTGCCGATAAAGTGCTTCATGTTGGTAAGGTGCGAGCTATATGTGCTTAGATCGTTTTCGATAGATTGTTCGTCGCCTATGTCCATGAATATATTGGAAAACAGACCAGATACACTTCCTTCACCCACGGGGATTAGCATACCACATTGAAGCATGTATTGTAAAAGTCCGACAGTTTTTAGGCATACGGACTTACCTCCTGCATTGGGTCCACTTATCAATAGTACTCTTCCCTCGTCATGCAACAGTCTTATTGTTAGTGGGACTGCGGTCTTCTTTTCTTTGGCTAGGTGTCTTCTCAAGTTAGGGTGATATGCATTTACCCAATTGATAATAGGTTTATCTTCTATCTTTGGGAGTCTTGCCTCCTCGGCCATTGCCCATTTTGCTTTTGCCCTGATAAAATCAATATTTCCAAGTAGTTGATAAACATATCTGAGCTCGGGGATATAAGGGCGTATTTCGGAGCTGAAGACAGTTAATATCTTAACAATCTCTCGTCTTTCATCCATTTCCAGTTCCCTTATTTGGTTGTTTAGTTCCACTACTTCGGCTGGTTCAATGAAAACGGTTTTGCCACTTGCCGAAACATCGTGGATTATTCCATTTATTCTGCGTTTCAGTGCGGCAGGAATAGGTATAACTGTGCGCCCCTCTCTTATGGTTGCTGTTGTGTCTTCTTCTGCTATGCCAGATTTTTTTGCTTGCGATAGTACCGAGTTTACTGTTTTAGACACTCTTCCTTTTGCCGATATTAGAGAGCCCCGAATCTCTCTAAGCTTGGGCGATGCTCCATCGTATATATATCCCTTTTCGTTTATTATTGATGATGCCTTTTTTACAACTAGCGGTGCCAATTCTACGGGTTTAAGCAGTCGTTCAAGATATTGAAATCTTTCACTATCCTTGTTTTTATTGAAGTAGACTTCTATATGACAGAATGTTTCCAGAGATAGCTTGAGTTTTAGTAGGTTTTCGGTATCTATAAATGAGCCTTCAACTCGGAGAGCCGATAAAGCTTCGCGCAAGTCAAAATAATTTTGAGAGGGGAAGTCAACTCTATCTGTGATTATAGAGCAAAACTCGGAAGTCTGATTTAGAGCCGTCTTTACAAACTTAATGTTTGTAGACATATTCATCTTGTCCACAAGCTCCTCTCCCAATGTGCCGCTACAATATGTTTTTAGTTGGGAGCGTATTTGTGTAAAACCTAGTTTATGTTCAAAATTTTGAGGATAAATCATTCTTAAACACCTGCTTTTGGTGTCAGCCACAGGCCAACATGCCTTTTGTTTATTAACTTAAGACTAGACTTCGACTATTAGTCCCAGTCAAATCTAGCATTTGCAAAGATAATGAAAAGTCAAGTTGTGGACAATAAAAAAGGGATGCCATATTGGCATCCCCATATTCAATAATTTTGTTTTTTCCTAGAAAGTGTACTGTATTCCAGCACCTGCATTTTGTCCAAAACCAAGAGCGAATTTCTCAGATGCTCCGTCATAAGTGACGCCACCCATATTGAAGTTAAGAGCCCACCCTTTTCCTAGTTCTGCTTGGAATCCTGGAGTGATAGCAAGACCAAAGTTAGAATCGCTATTCCCTACTTCAGGGTTATAACCATTTATCCCTAAACCTGCAGTTGTGTAGAAGTTAAAGATGTTATTCAATGGAGTCAAAAAGATACCTGATGCATAAACTCTGTAGGTGCTATGACTATCATCAACCATTCCGTATCCAAGATCTAGTCCAACTCCCCAATTAGGATTAAGCCAGTAGTAACCAGCTACGTTAAGCTGAGCGTTGTCAACCTTTTTTATTGCTGTATGAGTGCTGTATTGAAAACCTCCAGCAAGAGTGAATTTTCCACCATCTTCGTTTTGTGCATTTGCGAATTGAGCTAGTGCTACACAAGCTACAACCATTAAAAGAATTTTCTTCATTTTGTCAATTATTAATTGTTTAACGGTGCAAAGGAAATGTAATATTTCTATATGCAAGACAATTCAGACATTATAAAAATGTCAATAAAAGCTTATTGCTTTTTGGACAAATTCTGTGTAAAATTGGAATATTAGGTATCTTAGGAGCTTAAGTGTTTAGAATTTACAGGTTTGAGTTGTTAATTATGTCTGTCTAAAGTCAAATATTTGAGTCATGCTCACTTTGTGAATTAGTCATTTATACAAGTAAAGACGCCCAACTTGGGCGTCTTTACTTCCAATTCACAAACTCCCAACATGCAGAACGACAGACCTTGATATTTAACTTTATAGTTCAGACTCCTAACATTATGGGCAGGCGCTAATTATAAAGAAAGACATAGGGGGTAAAACCTCGAACAAAATGTTTATCTTTGTCTCCTCGAAAAAGATAACATTATGGGATTAAAATGTGGTATCGTAGGACTGCCAAATGTAGGCAAATCTACACTGTTCAACTGCCTGAGTAGTGCGAAGGCGCAATCGGCGAACTTTCCTTTTTGCACTATAGAACCAAACGTGGGAGTGATAACTGTTCCTGACAGCAGGTTGATAGAGCTAGCTGAATTGGCAAAGTCTGAAAAAATACTTCCTACCACAATAGAAATTGTAGATATTGCAGGATTAGTAAAAGGTGCTAGCAAAGGCGAAGGATTGGGTAATCAGTTTCTTTCAAACATCCGCGAAACCGATGCCATAGTTCATGTTCTTCGGTGCTTTGAAAACGACAATATAACTCATGTCGATGGGAGCATTGACCCAGTAAGAGATAAAGAGGTTATCGACACCGAATTACAACTCAAAGACTTAGAAACAGTAGAGAATGTAACTTTGCGACTGCAACGCCAAGCAAAAAGTGGCGACAAGGCTGTATTGAAGCGTGTAGACATTGCCAATCAATATAAACAACTACTCGAAGCAGGTAAGTCGGCGCGCGAACTGCAACTGAGCAAAGAGGATGCCCATATAGGTGCAGAATTTCAACTCCTGACCAATAAGCCCATATTGTATGTGTGCAATGTTGATGAGGCCTCTGCAAAGACGGGAAACGCTTTTGTAGATAAGGTCAAAGATGCTGTTAAGAACGAAGATGCAGAGGTGATTGTTGTTGCAGCCGCTACAGAATCGGATATTGCAGAGCTTGAGAGTTTTGAAGAAAAGCAGATGTTTCTCGAAGAGCTAGGATTGAAAGAGCCAGGTGTAAATAAACTGATACACAGCGCGTACAAATTATTAAGCTTGGAAACGTATTTTACTGTGGGCCCCAAAGAGGCACGTGCATGGACATATATCAAAGGAACAAAAGCTCCGCAGGCAGCAGGTATTATACATACCGACTTTGAAAAAGGGTTTATACGTGCAGAGGTCATAAAGTACAGTGACTATGTGCAATATAAGTCCGAAGCAGGATGTCGCGATGCTGGCAAGTTGGGGGTGGAAGGCAAAGAGTATGTAGTGAAAGACGGAGATGTACTACACTTCCGCTTTAATGTGTAATAAGAGTCTGGGCTAAGGTATAAGACTAAACACCCTGGTGAACTATCCTTTGCAATAGAGGTTGATTTTCATTGATTTGTAAGGCTCGCACCCATCTCTATACCCAAAAAGTATCGGGATGTATGTTTTTATCCTAAATACAGCAATGATTGCATACCTAAAGAAGCACGATATTAAGACTATCGCTATGGAAAGTACAGGCAGCTATTGGCAATCCCTATTTGCTATTCTGCAAGAGGCTGTATTTGAGGTTATATTAGTTTCAGGACATCAAACGAAAACGTTATAGCCAAGACAGATGTAAAAGATAGTCATATGGATACAGAAATTACATTCTTTAGGTTTATTAAGATGGTGTTTTTTGCCAACAGAGCAAACAGCTAAATTGAAAACACTGAGTCGTCATCGTCAATCTTTGATTGAAGATTCAGCTAAAACGAGTAATAAAATGCAGAAAACCCTTCGCCTGATGAACTTACGGTTAGACGTCGTTATCTCAGACATTAACGGGTAAATCAGGAATGGCAATTATTACAGCTATTTTAAAAGGGGAGCGTAACGGTAAAGTTTTATCGTTGTTAGCAGATGGGCGATGTCGGAAAAGCAAAGAAGAGATTGCACAAGCCTTAGTTGGTCACTGGAGCGATGAATTGCTTTTTGAATTGCAAGATTGCTATGATATCTACCATCTTTTTCAGAGTAAGATACGAATGTGCGATAATCGTATCGAAAAACTACTACAAAGGTTTGTGCCTGGGAAAGAAGAACCTAACAGAAAAATCACAAAGAAGGAGCATTTCGTCAGAAGCTAGCAACGTGTTTATTTTGAGGAGATTTGGGCACGTAATAGGAGAGCTAGTGCATGTTTCGGATTCAAACATATTCCTACTGAGAAGTTATTCTTTTTGGGGTTTTATCATAATGTTGATATATGTTGTAAGTACACTTGTAAGTCCTTATTTTTCTAGTCTGGTATTAGTATCGCCAAAGATAAAACCTACAACATTTTGCTTGAATTCAGGGTCATACTCCGAAAATTCTCCTACTACTCCTTTTGTATGATTTGGATTTATTGAAGGATCACTTTTGCTTAATTCGTAAAAATATGCATGTTCATATCCTTCATGAGCCGTATTGGAAGTTTGCTTTTCTTCGCTTAGAAAGGATGCCGTAAAAATATAAACATTATCATCGGGAGAGGGATCGTTTTCTGCATTAGGCATCATCGTAATCCCATAAGAAAAATTCTCAGGATTGTTAACATCACTTCCTTTCTCGAAAAAGGCAGTTCCAGAATAATTGTCAGAGACAACAAAAATATAATTTGTTTCACTGTCTGCAATATCTTTAAGAGCTAACATATTCTCAGAAGTGCTATTTGACTTACCTAGTCGTTTAGCATTAAGCATACCATCTTTATCGAACTTTACAAACTTAGCTTCTTGTCGAGTAAGAGTATTTTTTATATTGCGTTGTGATTTCTCATCGGCTTTTACTTCCCTACCATCAGGGTCAACCAACATCACAGGATTATTAGCACAATAATTATACGGATTCATAGATGGATACTTATCAAACATCGGATCAACCCCATACCATAAACTAATACGTGGATTATAATACCTAGCCCCATAATAGTACAACCCTGTTTCCTCATCTAGCTCTTTACCATTAAACAGATAAGGCGTATTATTTACATGATTTTGCTCACACTCGGCATAGTCCAAGTGAAACTTGGCTCTGCGCTCGCTTATCGCAAAATTCCAAGTATTGTTGCGTTCTTCAAGGAAACCTTCGCCAAGCTGTCCGCCTATATGATATGTATTTGCTGCTTGCATTTCGTTTATAATTTAACCATTTACAATTCACCATTAAAACGGCTGTTTCTTGCTTTTTATTTATCGCTATTCAACATATCTGAACCATTACCTGTCTGGTGGGTTCTCGGGGACTGCTAGTCCATAGCTTTCC